>JAJBSY010000019.1 GCA_020861205.1 Deltaproteobacteria bacterium
GCAGAACGGCCGCCGCCATTTCGCCACGTCGGAGGAAAAGGAGGGCGCCGTTTTGTCACCGTGCGGCGTCTGCGGTTTCCCCACCTCGTCCGAAATCTGCGGGGTATGCCGCATCAAGGCGGCCGTGGCCGGCGACGGCCGGTAGTCACGAATTGGTAAGCATGATGTGGTACGCCCCCTCACTACGCCGTTTTTTATGTGTTCTGGTGGCCGTCGCGGTCTGTTGGCCGATCGGCCCGCGCGCGGCGCAAGCCGCGGAACCACCGGCGGGGCAACTGGTCGCCGTTAAAGGGGCGCTGCCTTTGAGCGGCCGGGTCGTCATCCGTTCCGGTCTGGCTTGGATGGACGAGGACGATCCGCTTTTCACCGCCGTTGCCCGCTCTCTGGGTGCGGCTCTCATTCGGCGCGGCCTGGCCGTGGTTACGGCGGAACCGTCACGGGAAGCGCCTTTGCCCAAGGGTACGGAGGCGGTGCGCAACGCCCCTGTACCCAAGCACATGGGAGCCCCCAGGCGGATCATGTCCGTGGCGGAAGCCGTTTCCCGTATGAAGGCCATGCAGCTCGCCCGCGAGGGAAGGCTGCCCCAGGCGACGTTTCAGGGGGCGGACCCCGGGAATGGAGCGCGCGGTCCGAACCTGACCCACCAGGAGTTGATCCGGTTCGCCTTGTCGCAAGAGGAAGGGGAGCCGGAATTGCGAGGGCAGGTGACGGTGCCGGGGCGTCTGCCGGATGAAGTGCGCGCTTCGGATCCGGCAAGGGCGGATTACGCGCTGACCGTCCGGTTCGCCATGCTGTGGCCGGGACCGGGAATTCCCGACGAGCAGCGGACGCGAAACAGCAACAGCGGCTTGGCCGTGGGCTGGCATCTTTTGGAACTGTCCTGCTACGACCTCGCTCCCGCGCGGGAGGGAAAAGAGCCGCGCTTGGTATGGGATGCGGTGGTGCAGCGCGTGACGTTCGGCATGTATTTGCGGGGGACGCTTCCGGCCATGGCGCGGGACGCGGTGGAGAAGCGGGAATAGCGATTTTTACCCGAAAATCGGTTCAATCTAAATAAAATCTAGACTTTTTCATCCGCCGTTGGTAGCGTTCGGGTATGCGCATAAATGAACGGCCATGCAGCGCGCGCGCCTTGGCGCGCGCGCTGATCCTCCTCATTGCCTTAGTGTGCCTGCTCGCGCAGGGGTGCGGCAAGACGTGGATCAGTTCACCCGGGGGCTCTCGCGCCAAATCCGGAAGCGCCGTGGTGGCGACGGCCAAATCGCAGATCGGCCGGCCGTACAAGTACGGGGGCGCGACGCCCAAGACGGGCTTTGACTGTTCGGGCCTGATTCAGTGGAGCTATAAGCAGCACGGGGTTGCCGTGCCCCGGCTTGCCAAGGATCAGGCCAAATACGGCAAGCCCGTGAAGGCTGGCCAGCTTCGGCCGGGCGATATCGTGGTGTTCCGTATTTCGAGCCGGTCCGGGATCCATACCGGCCTATACAGCGGCAACGGCAAATTCGTGCACAGCCCGAGTTCCGGGAAGCGCATCCGTGAGGATAGTTTACGCACGGACTATTGGAAGCGGCGCTACGTTGCCGCCCGGCGGGTTCTCTAAAGGCGGGGAAACGGCGTTGATCCGGGCGAAGCGGCAGCGGAAACGCTGCCGGGATGCCTGGTTGTGGTCCGTTCCGCCGTTGGCTGTTCTTCCAAACGAAAAGCTTTCCCGTTGCAAAAACGGGAAAGCTTTTCGTTTGGTCGATCGGGGAAAACGTCAGGAGAGGATCATGATGATGACAAGCCCCCAGATCGTGAGTAACGTGTTGCCCACGGCGTACGTGACCGTATAGCCGAGGCCGGGGATGGTGCTGCCCGCCTGCTCGTTTATCATGCCGAGAGCGGCGGTGGTGGTCCGGGCTCCCGCGCAGCAGCCGAACAGGATGGCGGGGTGGAACTTGAACAGGTATTTGCCGGTGTACGCCCCGCAAATGAGCGGGAGCGACGTCGCGATAACGCCCCAGAGGAACAGCGATATCCCGAGTTGCTTCAGCCCGGCCACGAAGTTCGGCCCGGCCGTTATTCCGACGACCGCGATGAAGATGTTCAGGCCCACGGAGTTCATGAACCAGACCGTTGACTCGGGAATATAGCCGAAGGTCGGGCGCACGGACCGGGCCCATCCGGCGATAAGTCCGGCGATGAGCGCGCCGCCGGCCGTGGACAGGGTGAGGGGGACGCCGTGAACCTTGACGATGATCGCCCCGATCAGCGCGCCGATGACGATGGCGGCCGCGAGATAGGCCACGTCCGATACGGTTGACCGGGCGTCGATCGTTCCGATGTCGGCCGCGGCCCGCTTGACGTCCTTTTCCAGGCCGAACAGGGTTATCACGTCGCCCCGGTGCAGGACGGTCCCGGGCATGATGGGTATTTCCGTGCCCGCGAGGCCGCGCTTGATGCGGCGCAGGAACACTCCGTGGGCGTCGGCCATGCCGGCCAGTTCGTGCAGGCTCTTGTTCGCGACCTTTTTACTGCTGACGTAAACGTCCACGCCGGATTCGGGCTGGCTGACCAGTTCCTGGTCGTTTACTTCCTTGTAGCACGTTTCATCCTGGAACAGGCTGACCACCGCGGCATGATCGCCGCCGATGGCCAGGATGTCGCCCTGCCTGATCGTTTCCTTGGTTCCCGCGTTCACGATTTTCCCGTCCCGGCGCATTCCTTCCACGAATACCTTGCGGTTGGGAAACTTGGCTTCGAACGCATCGATGGTCAGCCCGGCCGCGCAATTGCCGCTTCCTATGGCATACGCCCGCAATTCGTATTCATGCCAGGCGGTGCCGTCGGTTTGCTGCTCCGCGTCAACGGCCCCGTGAGTCTTTTCGTAATCGGCGCAGGCTTCGCGAAGGTTGATGCCCATGATTCGCGGCAGAATCTGCGCGAGCAGGATGGCCGAGCCGACCGTGCCGAATATGTAGGTGACCGCGTAGGCGACGGGCATGGCGTCAAGCATCTGCTTGGTTTTGTCGGCCGTAAGCCCCAGCCTGTTGATGGCGTCGGTCGCAAGGCCCATGGAAGCCGAGATGGTTTGGGAACCGGCGTACAACCCGGCCGCCGAGCCGAGGTTGTAGCCCGCGATGACGGCGATAAGCAAGGGAAACGCCAGGCTGTAAAGGCATTGCACAAGCGCGAACGCCGCCTGGGGCAGTCCGTCCTTGGCGATGCCCCGCACGAACTGGGGGCCGATCCCATAGCCGACGGCAAAGAGGAACATGAGGAACGCGAAGCTCTTCAAGGGGCCCGTAATCGGGATATTCAACTGCCCGACCACGATGGCGGCGAGCAGCGTGCCGGTTACGGAGCCCAGGCTGAACCCCTTGAACTTGAGGTTGCCCACCCAGTAGCCGACGGCCAGGGCGATGAAGATGGCGATTTCCGGGTAGGTTTTGAGGGTGGCGGTTATCCAGTGCATACCGATACCCCCGAACTACCGGCCCGTATGGGTGAACACGTTGACTTCGTCGGACGTCTGCACGACCGAAACCGGGTGTTTCTTGAAATAGTCGAGACAGCGCTTGACGTCATCCAGGAACAGGGTGGCCATGTCCGGACTGAACCCGTGCCGCAGCACCACGCGCATGACGACCGTTTCCTGGATGTCCGGCAGCATGGAGTATGCGGAAGCCTGCCAGCCCCTCATGCGCAGCCTGTCGGAAAGGTCATAAAGGCTGTAGTTTTTAACGGAGCTGTTCAGCGTCCAGGAAGCCGCGGGGATGCCCTTGCGTTCGTCCGCGCCATAGAAGATTTCAAAGTCCTCCATTTCGCTGATGCCCTTGGTTATCTGCTTGGCGCTGGTGTAAAGATTGTCCATGACCTGCCGGTAGCCTTCCTTGCCGAGCCGGTTGAGCAGGTAATACTGGGCCACGATCTGGCCGCCGGGCCGCGAAAAGTTGAGGGCGAAGGTGGGCATGTTGCCCCCCAGATAGTTGACCCAGAAAATGAGATCTGCCGGCAGGTCTTGGCGGTCCCGCCAGACAACCCAGCCGACGCCGAGC
>JAJBSY010000286.1 GCA_020861205.1 Deltaproteobacteria bacterium
CTCCATCTCGGAGCGCCGGGTAGCCAATTCTTCCGTTATGGGGCCGAGGATGTCCTCCAGGGATTTTCCCTCTTCACCCTCACCGAAAAGAGACGCGACCTTCTGAATGGTCTTCTCGGAAATATCCATGCCGCGCATAAGCGCCCGGGCTTCTTCCGGAGTGAGCGTAAACGCGCCTTCCCCCAACTCCGCGGCCTTGGCCTTCAGCATCCGCATGGCTTCAAACCCGCGCCCTTCCTCCATATACCGTGTAAACTCCTCGGTTTCCTCGGGCGTGAGCTGCAGCTTCTGAAAGGCGCCGGCCAGGATTTGCATCTCTTCGTCGGAAAGCTCTTCCGTGACCCGGCCCTTGCCCCGGATTGCGCCCATAATGCCGCCGATGGTGGGGGAAACGTCGCCGTTGAGCAACCCTTCGATGCCGCTCAGGGCGGATTCGTTCACGCCGCGCTTGCGCAGCTTGTCCAGGATGGAGGAGACGTCCTCGCGGTCCAGCTTGGCGGCGACGTCGCGCTTGATGGTCCTGAATCCCTTGACAAGGCCGGGCGCGACGGCGACGTCCACAATGGGGCTGATGCCGGACGCGGCGAGTTCCCCGTTAAGGGACTCCAGAAAGTGGTTGGCCTTGGCGAACGCTTTGCCCGGAGCGGAATGGGGCAATCCCACGCCGCCGAGCGCGCTTACGCTGTGGGAAACAAGATCGGGAAAAAACTGCATACTGTGCTCCTTGCGCCGGGGATAATTCAAAGACCGTTCCAAACGGCTCAGGAACGGCGAAGTTTTTCCATAGTAAGCTTATTTTACAAGGAATATTTTAAAATAGCGAAAGAGGGGAGCGTTGAACGGGGAATGTTTTTCCTCTTCGGCGCGCCACGACGCGGCGCGGTCCGTCCGCCAGGCGGCCGGTCCGAGCGCGGAGCTTCGCGCCGTAGGCGGAAGGGATTATCGCAAGGCGGCCAGGCGCTCGACGAGTTCCAGCGCCTTGGCGAAAGCGGGGGCTTGAAACATGCCGTTCTGCAGGGAGAGGTGTATGTAGCTGGTCAGGGGCCTGAGCGGCAGCGGGAAGGACGCCCAGAAGGTCTCGCTATTCACGGTGGAGCCGCGCCTGCCCCTGAGGTGCAGGCTCAGGTCTTTGCCGAGCTTGACCAGCGCCTGCGTGAAGGCCGGCCCGTTGCCGGGGGAGGCGAGCGCGAAGGCTTGCCAGGCTGCCGCGAGTTCCGCGTCGGAAAAAATCTTTGCCCGGTTTCCGAAAAAGGCTTGCCAGAAGAGGGCGGTTACCTGGCGCGGAGGCGTATCGCCAAGACGTTGCTCCAGGTGGAAAAGGGCATGGCCGTCCCTGGCGGTACGCAGCAGTTCCTGGTCCGGGAGGGCGATGCGACGCAGGCCGGCTTCCTTTTGGGAGACCAGTTCGTGGATCAGGAAAGCCGTCCGGTTGGCGTGCAGGGCCTTCTTGCAAAGGACGCTCGATTGGGTGCAATGCCAGCAGCCCATGCAGGGAAGAGCCGCGCGCAGCACGTAGTGGCCGGGCGAAAAGGGGCCGGTTTCCCAGGCGTTGACCGGCCCCATGGAAAGGTTCAAGACCGGCGTGCCGGTCCAGACGGCGAGGTGCATGGGCCCGGTATCCGGCGTGACGAAAAGATCCAGTTCCTGCAGGAAACGGCACAACGCGCTGACCGAAAAGTGGCCCGTGAGGTTCAGCGCCGGAGCGTCAAGCGCCCTGGCAACCTCCGCGCCCAGCGGTTTTTCCGCTTCTCCTCCCAACAGCACCGGGCGGTGCCCCACGCGCAGCAATTCGCCGGCCAGCGATATCCAGAAGGCGGCATCCGGATGCTTGTCCTTTTCGCTCGCGCCGAGAAAGAGGCCGATGTGCCCGGACGCGGTAGGTCGGGTTTCGCGCGGCAAGGGCCACTGGGTCATGCGCATACGGTTCGGCGGCACGACGTCCAACGCGTTCATGTCCGCCCAATGATAGAGGTTGTAGCGGTTGTTATGGACGAGGGAGGCCCGGTAAAGCTGCCATTCCCCGTTGATGAACATGGCCCCGCCGGGCCTGTCCCTGTACGCGCCGATGCGCTCTTCCGTTTTGAGGCTCCCCGCGAGATCGACGGCTTCCTGCCTGTGGCTGAGGTTGATGACCAGCCGGAAAGCGGTTTTCCGCAAAGCCGGGGCCGAGGCGTGGGTAAAATAGGTCGCTTTGGGAGAGAGTTCCATCAGCTCGGAAAAAAACATTTCCTCGCCCACGACCCAGAGAGGGCTTTCCGGGTACAGGTGCGAGAGCCAGCCGAGAAGCGGATAGGAAAGCACCAGGTCGCCCAGGCGCTGCATTTGAATGATGAGGATCGGTTTTTCGGCCATATTTTTTCTTGAGCGGATGCTTTCCGTACCGTACACTTCGCGGGAAACGGTGAAGCGAACGGCCTCTTCGGGAAAATGTTTCTTAATGGTAAGGGCTTGACGCAAACCAGGCAAGGGGTCTTTCCATGTCCGTGGCAACTTTTTTTCAGGTTCTGGCCGGTGTCGGCCTTTTTCTTTACGGAATAAAGCTGCTGAGCGACGCGTTACAGTTTCTTGCAGGAGACAGGATGCGTACCCTTATCGGGACGCTGACCCGTACTCCCATGCGCGGCGTATTCATCGGCGCCCTGGTCACCATTCTGATCCAAAGCTCGAGCGGCGTGACGGTCATGACCGTCAGCTTCGTCAACGCGGGGTTGATGAGCCTGGCCCAAGCCATCGGCGTCATCATGGGGGCCAACATCGGCACCACGGTCACGGCCCAGATCATCGCTTTCAAAATCAAGGATATAGCCCTGCCGTTCATAGGGCTCGGCGCGTTGATCGCGATTTTCGGCCGTTCGCGCAACCAGCGGTATTTCGGTAACGGGATGGTCGGGTTCGGCCTGATTTTCCTCGGTATGCAGACGATGGAAGGCGCCATGTACTTCCTGCGCGACCATAAAGACCTTTTCCTGATGCTCAGCCATAGTCCCTTTCTCGGCGTCCTCGCCGGAACGGCGATCACCATGCTGGTGCAATCGAGCGCCGCCACCATCGGCCTGACCATGGCCATGGCCTCGCAGGGGCTTCTTTCCCTTGACGCGGCAATTCCCATCATTCTGGGGGACAACATCGGCACGACGATTACCGCGGTCATCGCCGCCATGGGGACCAACCGTTCCGCGCAGCAGGCGGCGGCGGCCCACGTCCTTTTCAACGTCGTCGGGGTGTGTATTTTCATGTTGGGCCTGCCCCTTTTCAAAGAGGCGGTCCGGCTCACGGCCACGGACATCGGCCGCCAGCTCGCCAACGCCCATACCATGTTCAACGTGGTCAACACCCTGTTGTTCCTTCCCTTTGTCAAACCGTTCGCCCGGCTCGTGGCCCGGCTCATTCCCGCGCCGCCGCCGCCCGCCAGCCATGACCCCATTTTCCTGGACAGAAAACTTATCAACGTCTCAACCGCCGCGGCGGTAGGCGCGGTCAAGGACGAACTTACCCACATGGGTGAACTGACACTGGCCATGTCGCGGCTTGTGCGCAAGGCCTACAAGGGCTATTTGGAAAACATGGAGCCGGAGTTCGAGCACCTGGAGCGGGGAGTTAACAAGCTGAACCGCGCCATCGCCAAATACGCGGCGGAAGTCTGGCAGAAAAGAATTCCGGACAGCCTTTCCGTGGAACTCGCGGGTTACGTTTCGGCGGCCAGCGATTTCGAGCGCATCGGCGACCACTATGAAAACCTGCTGGAAATGTCGGCCTACAAGATGAACAATTCCGTCACCTTTTCCCCGCAGGCGGATGTGGAGTTCTGGGATATGTACGACACCGTGGAGCACGCGGTCATGAGCGCGGTTGGCGCCATCGCCACGGACGACATGGAGCAGGTGAACAAGGTTCTCGACGAGCTTGAGGACGCCATCGACAACAAGGAAAGGGAATACCGCAAGAACCATATCGAGCGGATCACGCAGCAGGAATGCGACCCGGAACGCGGTGTTATCTTCACGGATGTCCTGAGCAATCTTGAGCGT
>JAJBSY010000345.1 GCA_020861205.1 Deltaproteobacteria bacterium
CAACAGGAAGGCAAGCACGGCCATCGTCACGCTGAAGTTGACCAACTGGATGAGCAGGGTGATATTGATATCGAGCATATGACAACTGCCGGTTATGGTTGGATTGACTGTATCGTTTTACGTACAGAAAATCACGTACTCTGTCAAAGGGTTGCATTTATTCCGCTATCATTCGTCCGAACGTGTTCCGATAGCGGTATTTTAGCCGCGCTTGCCGGGGAGTATTTCTGCCGTATATACTATACACGGCATTTCCTTCTTATCAAAACTTTTCGGAGACAGTATGGCATCAGTATCCCGCCATTTTTGCATTCACGGCCATTTTTACCAGCCGCCTCGCGAAGACCCCTGGCTCGGGCGCATCCTGATCGAGCCCTCGGCCGCTCCCATGCGGCACTGGAACGAGCGCATCGTCGCGGAAAGTTACGGGCCGATGGGATGGGCGCATCGTCTCGGCGACGGCGGGAAAATTCTTGAAATCTGCAACTGTTACGAGTGGATAAGCTTTAACGTGGGCCCGACCCTCATGCACTGGCTGGAGCGCAACGAGCCGGCGGTCTACGCGCGCATTTTGGAGGCGGACGCCGCCTCCCTGGCGCGTTGGGGGCACGGCAACGCCATCGCTCAGGTATATCACCACGTCATCATGCCCCTCGCCTCGCCTCTGGACAAGGCGCTGGAAGTTGCCTGGGCCGTCGCGGACTTTGAAAAACGGTTCAACCGCAAGCCAGAGGGCATGTGGCTGGCCGAAAGCGCGGCGGACGACGCCAGCCTTCAAGCGCTGGCGGACGCGGGCATGGACTACGTCATCCTGTCGCCGCACCAGGCAAGGGCCGTTGCCGGCCCGGGCGAAGACTTCACGCCGGTTTCCGGCGGCAATTTCGACGTGACGCGGCCTTACCGGGTGGATCTGGCCTCGGGAGCGTCCATGGCGGTGTTCTTCTACCACGCCCCGTTGTCCCAGGCCGTGGCGTTCGAGCGTCTGCTGGAAAACGGCGATACCTTCTGGAACCGCATAAACGACAGCGCGCCGGGCGGCCTGCTTACGCTCGCCACGGACGGGGAAACGTACGGCCACCATTTTCCGTTCGGGGAGATGGCCCTGGCCCATGTTCTCGCCCAGGGGCGCGACGCGCGGGACGGGCTTGGCCTCACCAATCCGGGCGCGTACCTGGCGGAAAATCCCCCGGCCTGGCGCGTGGCGCTGCACGAACCTTCTTCCTGGAGTTGCGCCCACGGGGTGGAACGCTGGCGGTCCGACTGCGGCTGCAAGGACGGCGGACATCCGGACTGGAACCAGAAATGGCGGGCGCCCTTGCGCAAGGCCCTGGCCGACGCCAAGGCCGCGCTTGACGCGCATTTTTTCGCCGCGGGAAAAGCGTGTTTCAAAGACCCGGAAGCCGCGCTCCTCGCGTACGGGCGGGTCCTGGCGGACAAGGACGCGGCCATATCTTTTGCCGAGGACCATATTTCGGGGGGCGCATCCGCCGCGGACACCGCCTGGAAACTGCTTACCATGCAGGAACAGGCGCTGGCCGCTTTTGCCAGTTGCGCCTGGTTCTTTGACGACATTTCGCGTATCGAGCCGGTCAACGCCATGACCTTTATGTGGCGGGCCATGGAACTGGCCCTGAAAACGGACGGCCCGGATGTTCGCGGCGCGTTCCGCGAGACGCTGTCCCTGGCGGTTTCCAACAAGCCGGAGGAGGGCACGGGCGCGGACATCCTGAAAAACCGCGTTCTGCCCCGGCAGCAGGATGCAGCCGCGCTCTGCCTGCTGGCCCTGGTGTTGCTGGATATAGAGGGGTGCTTGCCCGGGGAGGGGGGCGAGGCGGAATTCATCTGGCCCGCATTTGCCGTCAGCGTGCGCGTCGCCGCGGTGCAGAACGGCGACGTGAGAGTATTGCGCGGCACGGCGCGTTGCGGCACCCCGCTGGAGAAAGGCGGAGCGCCCCTTGCCTGGACCTGGCACGCGCCGCGCATCGACGGCCTGCCGACAGCGGTTTTTGACGCGGGCGGCGTTACCGTGACCTTGCCCGACGGCACGGAACAGACGCGCTGCTTCGGGGAAATGCCCCGGCATACCCGCGACTACGTGGCCCTGCGGTTCGTGGAAGCGGCCCGGAAGAAGGGCGCGGGCGCGGCGGCGGCCTCGGCCCGCCATGTGCTTTGCCTCATGGACGAGTGGGAGGAATCCCAAACCTCCATGCCGTACGCCTGGGATTGGACGACGTTCGCCCCGCATCTCCTGGCGGCCTGCGTCCTGGACGCTTCCGCCCCTGACGCGAAACGCGCCCGGGTCCTTCACTTCTGCCGGAGCATGGAGCTGCCGCCCCTTCTCTATGAGCAGGCGGCCCGGATGGTGCGAAAGGCCGTGCTTGCAGCGCTCGCGGAGGAAAAACCGGACTGGCCGCGCATTACGGGATGGGTCGTCCGGGCCGGGGAGTACCTGCCGCAAACCAACCTCTGGGCCGTGCGAAACGCCTATTGGCAGCTGCCGGAAACCAATGATCCGGGAAAGCGGATTCTCGGGGAAGCGTTGGGGTTCGCCTGACCTTCAGGCCCCCCGTATCCGGCGTGAAGCGGCCTTCGGGAAGGCCGAACCCGATGGCGGCCCCCTGGCCGTGCGCCGCTTGGGAAAACATTTCCCGTCCCTGAAGGGGAAGAGAATCACGGCTTGGCCCGGCACGAGCCTGACGGCGCAGCAAGTTACCCGGGCCCTCCTCCCCTCCGGCGCCCCCTGCCTTGACGCCCGGCGCAAAAGGGTCTACCTGTGGGAAAAATTTTTTCCACGGTATCTTTGGCGCGCAGCGCGCCCGGATGCTTTACCCTACCGGAGCGAGTCCCATGCCAACCCCCATTCTTGCCAAGGAATCCCTGATTCCCGGCCAGACCAGCAAGCTGGTCCTCCATGCGCCGCATATCGCGGCCAAGGCCAAACCCGGCAACTTCGTCATCCTGCGCCTTTCGGAAAAGGGCGAACGCTTTCCCCTGACCATCGCGGACGCGGATCCCGAAAACGGCACCATCACCATCGTGTACCTGGTGCTCGGCAAGTCCACCTCGCTTCTCGAGGCGCTCAGGGAAGGGGACGCCATCCTCGACGTGTGCGGCCCGCTGGGCAGGGACACCCACATTGAAAAAGTGGGCACCGTCATCTGCGTGGGCGGCGGCACCGGCATCGCGGCCATGCACCATATCGCCAAGGGGCACCACCGAGCGGGCAACCATGTCGTCGCCATTATCGGCGCGCGGCGCAAGGATCTGCTTTTGTTTGAAAAGGAACTGTCCCTGTTCTGTCCCGAGGTGCTGGTGAGTACCGACGACGGCAGCGCGGGCCGCCGGGGGCTTGTAACGGAAATCCTGCTCGAGCGCCTGGAAGCCGACAAAAGCGTGGCGGAGGTCGTGGCCATCGGTCCCGTGCCCATGATGCAGGCCGTGGCCGAGACCACCCGGCCTTTCGGGGTGAAGACGACCGTGAGCCTCAATTCCATCATGGTCGACGGCATCGGCATGTGCGGCGCCTGCCGCGTGACCGTCGGCGGCGAGACCAAGTTCACCTGCGTGGACGGCCCGGAATTCGACGGCCACCAGGTCGATTTCGCGGAAATGCGCCAGCGCCTCGGGGCGTTCAAAGCGCAGGAAACCGAATGCTACAACGAACATTGCAGGTGCCACAGCCATGCCTGATACAGCCAAGCCCAAAAAGACGACCGGAATCCGTGTTGAAATGCCCTGCCAGCCCGCGGCCGAACGCATTCACAACTTCAACGAGGTCGCGCTCGGCTATACCCGTGAGATGGCCCTGGAAGAAGCCGGCCGGTGTCTGCAATGCAAGAAGCCGCTTTGCGTCCAGGGCTGCCCGGTGGAAGTCGAGATCAGGGACTTCATCGCGGCCCTTGCCGACGACAAGGTGGAGGACGCCTATTCCATCATCAAGCGGACAAACGCGCTTCCAGACATATGCGGACGTGTCTGTCCACAGGAATACCAGTGCGAAGTCAGATGCATCCTGGGC
>JAJBSY010000009.1 GCA_020861205.1 Deltaproteobacteria bacterium
GGGGAGCTTCCCGCTCCCCCGGTTGCTTCGCGTATTCTTCCAACTTCCATGAAGAAGCACACCGGGGATGACGGCGATGGCTAAAATTCTGGTAATGAGCGCGGGGCACGGCGGCCAGGCCATGGCGGGCGATCTCGCGATCCGCGGGCATGACGTAACGTTGTACGAACATCCCGATTTTGCGGCGACCGTTGATGCGATCAACGCCAGGGGCCGCGTGATAACGCTAGAAAACAAAATTTCGGGGCGCGGCAGGTTGCGGCTCGTAACAACCGACGCGGCCGAGGCCTTGAAAGGCGCCGCGATCGTTTATTTTACCGCGCCTTCGTTTGCCCAGAAGCCTTTTTTCGATTTGGCCCTGCCGTACTTCGAAGACGGCCAGATCGTGGTCCTTTCACCTGGAAACTACGGAACCTTCGCCTTGAAGCGCGGCCTCGACGCGCTCGGCAAAAAGGTGTTTGTCGGCGAGTTGGACAACCTTCCCTATGTTTGTACCGCCAAGGAACCCGGGCTGGTCGATGTGAAAAGCGTCAAGCGGAATATCACGCTGGCGACCCTGCCCATGCGCGACTACGACCACGTGAACGCCGCCATGAAGGACGCGTACGTCACCACCTGGAAGCGCGGCGTGAATGTCCTTGATACCAGCATGGCGGGGATCAACATGGTGCTGCACTGTCTGCCCATGCTCATGAATTGCGGCGCCATCGACAACGGCAAAGACTTCCGCTTTTACAGCGACGGTATGCCGCCTCTCGTCTGCGCGGCCATGGAGGCATTCGACAAGGAACGCTTGGCCGTAGGCGCGGCATTCGGGCTGGGGCTGCCGGACGTGGGCGCGGTGGTCAGGGGAATGTACGGCGTTTCGGGCGACGGCCTGCACGCCGTTATTCAAAACAATACCGCGTATACCGCTATTCCGGCTCCCAAAACCATGAAACACCGTTTTTTGACCGAGGACGTGCCGTTCAGCCTGGTGCCGACCATCGCGTTCGGCGACTTGGCGGGCGTGGAGACGCCCGTTATGGATGCCACCCTCGCGTTGTGCTCTCTTGTCATGGGCGGCGACCAGCGGGCCGTGGGCCAGAATTTGGACGCCATGGGGCTGGGTGGAAAAAATCTGAACGATATCGACGCCATGCTGTGAGCATACGACGGGACGGAGTACCGGGAGAGAAATGATGAACGCACCCGGAAAATTGATGAGTCTGTTTGACGTTCTCGGGCCGGTAATGACCGGGCCTTCCAGTTCCGCGACCGCCGGAGCCTGCCGCATCGGTCTTATGGGACGCATGTTGCTCGGCGGGGAGCCCGAAACGGCGACCGTCTGTTTTACCGAAAGTTTCGGCTGTAAATACAGCGGCAACAGGACCCACGCGGCGCTGGTCGGCGGGCTTCTGGGCTATCCCGTGGCCGCCCCGGAAATCCGCGAGGCCACGGAAATCACCGCCCGGCGCGGCATGGCCATGGAAATCCGCATAATCCCCGATCCACCCCCGGCAGGCGACGGCCCCCAGCCGATCTCCATAACGGTGACGATTAAGCGGGGAAACCGCGAGGTTGCGTATACCGGCCTTTCCGTCGGCGGCGGCGAAATAGTCATCGCGGCAATTAACGGAATGCCAGCCATGCTGACGGGGACGGAAAACGCTGTGTGCGTTTTCGGCGAGGCCGGGCCGGAAGAGGAACTTGCCGGGGTTCTGAACACGTCAGAGGGGTGGAAGCGGGGCGACGATACGGCCATGCTTCTGCTCCCCGCGCCGCCCGCGCCGGAAGCCGTGGCCCGCTTGGAGCGTCTCCCGGGCGTGCGGTGGGTCGCCGTTTTGCGCTCCCTCCTGGAGTATGAACTCAAAGACCCGGTACCGCTCTTCACGACCATACAGGACATGGTGGATTACTGCGCGGCCGAACGGTGTACGCTGGCCGACGCGGCCCTCGCCTTTGAAAAGAAACGCAGCGGTCTTGCCGAAGAGGCAACCATGTCCATGGGGCTGGCCGTCTGGAATGTCATGCGCGCGGCCGTGGCCAAGGGCCTTGAGGGAAACAATGCGGTCTTGAGCGGCTTGGCGGACGGTTCCGGCGGGTATAAGCTGGCGAAACGCGTCCGGGAGGGCAGGGCGTTTTGCGGTGACACAGCCGGGATGGCCTCGGCCATGGCACTGGCCTGCATGGAGTATAACGCCTGCATGGGACGGGTTGTGGCGGCCCCCACGGCCGGTGCCTGCGGCGTTTTGCCCGGCGCCCTCGCGGCGGCCGCCGCCAAACTGGACGCGCCGGAAAAAAGGGTTGTGGAAGCCCTGCTGGTGAGCGCGCTGATCGGAGTCGTCATCGCGACCAGGGCGCCTGTTTCGGGCACCATGGGAGGATGCCAGTCCGAGGTGGGCGTGGCTTCGGCCATGGCCGCGGCCGCGCTGGTTTACCTTGAGGGAGGCGATGCGGCCCGGTCCTCGCACGCGGTCGCCATCGCCTTGAAGAATATTTTGGGCCTCGTCTGCGATCCGGTGGCTGGCGCCGTGGAGGTGCCCTGCGTCAAACGCAACGCCATGGGAGTGGTCAATGCCATGGTCGCGGCCGACATGGCCCTGGCGGGTATCACGAGCGCCATTCCCGCGGACGACACGGTCACCGCGCTGTGCAACGTGCAGGTGGAATTGCCGCCGTCCTTGCGCAATTCCGGTTGCGGCGGATTATGCGCCTCGCCCACGGCCAGGCGGCTGACGGAGGAACGGTACAAGGACCTGGCCCGAAAGGCCGGGCTGCAATAATTTACCGTAACGAACATC
The DNA here is from genome assembly GCA_020861205.1 of Deltaproteobacteria bacterium. Taxonomy (GTDB): domain Bacteria; phylum Desulfobacterota; class Desulfovibrionia; order Desulfovibrionales; family Desulfovibrionaceae; genus FLUQ01. Next base: position 2,784 of record JAJBSY010000009.1, read on the forward strand.
TAACGTTCCCTAGGAGGGAGTCCATGAGCAAAGAAACCATGCTGCTCAGCCAGAAAGAGATCATGTCCCTGGTAACCATGAAGGATATCGTCGAAAGCGTTGACAAGACGTTCCAGGGCCTCGGCAACGGCACCGTCATCAACCCGACCAAGGTACTGCTCAACCTCGGCGAAACGGCTCCCTGGCCGCCGTATGAAGGCTACATGAACGCCATGCCCGCCTATGTGGGGTGGTGCGACATAGCCGGCATCAAGTGGGCCGGCGGCTTTTTGGGCGAACGCAAGAAGGCGGGGCTGCCGTATATCACCTCCATGATCCTGTTGCTGGATCCGCACCTGGGTGAATTCCGGGCGGCCATGGACGGCGCGTTCATCACCAACATGCGCACTGGCGCGCAGACCGCCGTGGCGCTCAAGTACATGTACAAGAAAGGCAAAAGCTTGCGCCTCGGCCTGTATGGGGCGGGTATGCAGGGCCGTACCCAGACCATGGCTATTTCCGAACTGTTCGATATTACCGGGATGAAGGTCTACGACATCAACCGGGCTGCCTCGGAGAAGTTCGCCGAGGAGATGAAGGGATACGTCAAGGGTAAAATTGAAATCGCCGCCACGCCCGAAGCCGCGTCCGACGCCGACGTCTGCGTCCTCGTGACCCAGGCGCAGGATTCCTTCTTCCAGTATTCCTGGTTCAAGCCGGGCATGTTCCTCTTCCCCATGGGGTCGTACCAGGAATGCTCGGACGAGTGCATCCGCAAGGCCGACAAGCTGGTTGTGGACCATCCGGGTCAGGCGCTGCACCGCGGCGCGTTGGGCAAACTCGGCGAAGCCGGGGAAATCACCGAGGCGACGCTGTTCAGTACCATCGGCGAGCTGGCCGCCGGCAAAAAACACTTCACGGCCGCGGATGCCAACGACCGCACCATCTGCGTGCCCATCGGCACGGGGTGCATGGATGTGGGCGTCGCCTACCTTGCCTGGCAGCGCGCCAAGGAAAAAGGCATGGGCAGCGCCTTCGCGTTTGTGTAAAACACTTTCCGCCTCCGCCTTTGAAAGGCTTTACGCCTGCCGGGGGCGATGATCGTCCGGGGAGGGTCGCGGCCCTCCCCCCGGAATAGATACAACCAAGGGAGTTTGCCGTGTCCTGTTGTTCCTGTAAACAATCCCCCTCCGAAGGCGGCGACCGCCTGATGAGTTTTTTTGATTCGCTCGGCCCGGCCATGACCGGGCC
>JAJBSY010000109.1 GCA_020861205.1 Deltaproteobacteria bacterium
AGGATTATCTGGGCGGTGCCGATCCCGCCGCCTTGCCGGATTGAAGCGTTCATTCCGTCACCTCCGCCATGTGCCGTGCGTCAAACCAGTGCAGGGTGTGGAAGCGGATGTCGCATTCCTCCCCATCCTTGAAAATAAGGTTATGCGTCAGGGCATGGTGCGTTTCCAGTTCCGTGCGCAGGTGCGCGCCGTCGATTTCCACGAGGTAGTCCATCATGGCCCCCAGGAAGCTCGCCCGTTTGACGACGCCCCGCAGGGCCGTTTCCCCGCCCTGGCCGGGCCGGGTGATAATGACGTCCGAGGGCCGGCACCCGGCGACCCAGGACTGCGCGTTCCCCTCAGGCGCGGCCCACGGCATGGGCTGTTCCCCGGTTCCGGCGCACAGGACGCCGCCGCGCCGGTTCACCGTGACAAGGTTGGCGACGCCCATGAAATTGAACACAAAAAGGTCCGCGGGTTTTTCGTATATCTCCGCGGGCGTGCCGATCTGCCGGATTTTCCCCTGCATGTCCATGATGGCCATCCGGTCGGAAATGGCGAGCGCTATTTCCTGGTCGTGGGTGACGTAGAAGACCGTGATGTCGAGCTTGTGCTGCAGTTCCTTGATCTCGAAGCGCATTTCCTCGCGCAGGTTGGCGTCGAGGTTGGAGAGCGGCTCGTCGAGCAGCATGATGGACGGTTGCGCGACAAGGGCGCGGGCGAGCGCCACGCGCTGCTGCTGCCCGCCGGAAAGTTCCGAAGGCAGCCGCTTAGCAAGCCCGTCCATGTTCACCAGCGAAATCGCCCGCATGGTCTGTTCGGTCAGGGCATCCCGCGGCACCTTCGCCAGCTTCAGGGGGTAGGAAACGTTCTGGAAAACGGTCATATGCGGCCAGACGGCGTAATCCTGAAACACCACCCCCAGATCCCGGCGGTCCGGGGGGATGCTCTCGCCCGAAGCGTCCGCGACCTTGGTTTCGCCGATGCGGATAGCCCCCGCGTTGGGGGTCTCAAACCCGGCGATAAGACGCAGAAGCACGGTCTTGCCGCAGCCCGAGGGACCGAGAAGGGTAAAGCATTCCCCGTGGTCCACCGTCAAGGTGAGATCGGAAAAAACCGTATGCTTGTCGTAAGCTTTACTGACGCCGTCCAAATGAATAGTCGCCATAACAGTCCCGTTTCGGCGATCCGCCGTGAAGGCGGCGCGACGTGCGCGTTTTTCCGGCGGATCGCGCTAAAAATCCGTGAATGGCCGCCGTGCCGAAATTTACCGGCAACGGCGGCGTCGCGGTTTGCGTGACCGGCGGGCGGCTCGCCGCCCGCCGGAAAATGGCGGAAACTAGTTCCCGGCCTGCATGATATCCGCGAACTTCTTCACCGTGGCCTGCTTTTCGGTCAGCAGGGCCTGGTAGTCAATCTTGATGGACCGCTTGACCGCTTCCTCGGGGGATGCGACGGGCAGGCCCGGATTGAGCGCGACGTCGTTGCGGACGGGCAGGGTGCCTTCAGCCGCGATGATTTCCTGGGCTTCCTTGGACAGCAGGAAATCCACGAACTTCTGGGCCGCGGAAAGATTGGGGGTTCCCTTGATGATGGCCACCGGGCTCGGCACCACCAGGATTTCCGGCGGGAAGGCGTACCCGAGGGTGGCGCCCTTCTTGATCTTGTCCAGGGTAATGTAGTCCACCGCTATGCAGCCCACGAGTTCGCCCGAAGCGGTGTCGTCAACGACCTGGCCCGCGCCCTTGCCGATCTTGGATTTGTTGGCGGCCATTTTGTCCACGAATTCCCAGCCGAACTGCTTCACCAGAAGGGAGATGGACATATAGGCGGTGCCGGAAAGGGCCGGGTTGGCGATACCGAAAGCGCCGTTGAATTTTTTGTCGAAAATGTCGTCCCATTTGGTGGGCGCTTCCTTGACGAACCGGGTGTTGTACACGATGCCGAGCGTGCCGAGCCGGGCGGCGGTAAAGCTGCCGTCATAGTCCTCGAACGGGTTGATGAGTTCCTTGATGTTGCTCGGCGTGTAGGTTTCAAGCAGGCCTTCTTTCTTCATGTTGTAAAAATCGGGCACTTCGCTCGTCCAGAGAACGTCCGCCAGAATTTTCCCGGCCTGGCGTTCGGCGGCTATTTTCGCCATCAGCTTGCCCGCCCCGGCGGACTGGTAGTCGATGGTGGTGTCGGGATGTTTCTTTTTGAAAGCGTCGTAGATAGCCCCGATCAGCGATTCCTTCATGGAGGTGTACAGGATCATCTTCTCGGCGGCGCTGGCCTGCGAGGCAAGGCCAAAACTGAGACAGAGCGCGACAAGGGCGGCAAGCAGTTTTTTACGCATTGAAAATCCCTCCGGTAACAAACGTTTTCATCCGGGCGATCCCGGACGGGGTGCGCGGCAGGCGCACGAGGACACGCAACGTGAGAATGGACTGAGTATTACCAAGCGCGGATTTTTTCCGCAACGGGTTTCCCCGAGTTAGCCCCTCCGGATGATCATCGCTGTTCATTCCCGCGCAAGGGGTTTCCGCCGTATTATAAAAATCGCGCGACGGGGGAGAACCATTGTTCCTTTGCCGTAAAACTTGGCGCGGTAAAGGGAGCTTGATCGGCCATGGACAGTGCGGGTGAGGCGCCTTTGCCCGAAAAGAAAGCCCCGCCCGGCGAACCGGGCGGGGCTGTTTGTCAGGTGGCCGCAGGCGCCTCACCCGCCGGTGATGGCGCTTATTTCCTGCTGCACGTAGAGGGTCATCTCATCGCCGGACTTCTGGTAGATGTCGTACGTGATGCCGTCGGCGTCGGTGTACGTGGCACCCTGCTGGGTCCAGCCGTTGTCGCTCAGGCTGACGGAATCGTTCTGGTCGCCCCGGATGTAGACGTTGTCCACGCCGGAAGCGGACAGGCCGCCCAGGAGCTCGTCGAGGTTCAGGTCGTCCGCCGAGCCGTTGGTCATATCCATGATCAGGTCTTCGAAGCCGGTGATGAGAACGGTACCGTCGGACAGGATGTTCGTCAGGCCGTCCGCGTCGAGGCTCAGGTGCAGCACGTCGTGCTCGCCCTTCCCGCCGATAAGCGCGGAATTGGTAACGTTGCCGAAGATGTGCAGGTAGTCGTCGCCGTCGCCCATATCGATCGTGCTGCCGGAAACGTCGCCCATGATCGTGGCCTTGTCGTTGCCGTCGCCCATGTACACCCTGCCGCCCGCGAGGTTGCCTTCCACGCGCAGGTAGTCGTTGCCGGCGCCCATGTCGACCAGGCTCGCCAGATCGCCGCTCACGTGCAGGTTGTCATGGCCCGCGCCGGTGTCAACGGTCGTGGTCAAGTCGCCGTCGACCAGGAGCCAGTCGTCTCCACCGCCCAGAGTGAGTCCGCCGAACTGGTCCGCATGTTGGGCCAGGTGGTCGCCGGTCACGTCGATGTGATAGCCGGTATCGTCGGCCGGGACGTTGTCGTAAGCCATCAGGTCGTCCCCGGTCAGGGCCTGGTCCCAGGCGAAGCCGATGTCTTCGCCCTGGCTGATGGTGCCGTTGCTGCCGTAGGCCGCGTTGTAGTCGTTAATCCAATCGTGCAGCCAGGATATGTCGTCGTCGTTATCCATGCCGCCGCTGACGCGGATGGACTCGATGCCGAACCCGGCCATTTGTTCCGGGGTCAGGCCCGTCAGCCATGCCTTGTAGCGGGCGTTGAACTCGGACACGCTGGAAGCCATGAGCACGAGCACGTCGTAGCCGTCGCCGCCCTGCACGTCCAGCGCGCCGGAGCCGACAGCGCCGTTCAGGCGGATGTGGTCGTCGCCCGCGCCGGTGTGGATGCTGTTTTTGCCGCCCTTCGCAACGTCGATATTGCCGTTGACGACGACCAGGTCGTTTTCCGAGCCGCCGGTGATCCGGTTTTCCGCAGCTATGCCTTCCGCGTACATCGCGTAGGACTTGGCCGCGGCGTTGCCGGACTTGGCCGTGATGGTCACCGTGATCGGACTGTGCTCGTCGGCCCTGATCTCGTTAATGGCGCTGCCGACTCCGGCCGCCTTGTACGTCAC
>JAJBSY010000027.1 GCA_020861205.1 Deltaproteobacteria bacterium
GCGTGACCCCGCGGGTGAGAAACGCCCCGGCGCTCTGGCCCGCCGTGCCGTTCAAAAGAATTTCGACGCTGCCGGGAGTGAGCCCAGCGTCTCCGTTCATGCGCGCGATCTCACCCGCGATGCGGGTGCCCACGGCCCTGTCCGTATTGCGGACCATGCCTTCGAAACGGGTGGGCTGGCCGGCCAGGATGCCGGGCATGAGCGTGGACAGCATGGCCGCGTCCAGGGGGGAATCGTTCCGCTCCACAAAAGGCGCGGACCTGCGCTGCGCGCCGGCGGTTCCCGCGATAAGCGGGGCAAGGTTGAGGAGGGAAACCTTGCTGCCGAGTTTCGTGGGCGCGGCCCGCAAAACGCCGCCGCTTTTTCCGATCATCTCGTCCACGGTGCGGAAGCCGAGCCGCGCCATGTGTTCGCGCAGATCGCGGGCCAGGAAGCGGAGGAACCGTTCCACGTGATCCGGGTTGCCCGCGAACTTCGCGCGCAGTTTTTCGTCCTGGGTGGCGATGCCCACCGCGCAGGTACCCTTGTGGCAGACCCGGAGCAGGCAGCAGCCGAGGGAGACAAGCAGGCAGGTGCCGAGCGCGAATTCTTCCGCACCCATGAGCGCGGCGATGGCGATGTCCCGCCCGGTGCGGAGCTGCCCGTCGGTCTGCACCGTGAGCCGGTCGCGCATACCGCTTTGCACGAGGGCTGTCTGCGTTTCCGCGAGGCCCAGTTCCCAGGGCATACCCACGTGGCGGATGGCCGTTCTCGGCGAGGCGCCCGTGCCGCCGTCATGCCCGGAAATGATGATGGTGTCCGCGCCCGCCTTGGCGACCCCGGTGGCGATGGTGCCGACGCCGACGCCGGCGACCAGCTTGACGGATATCCTGGTCTTGGGATGCAGGCACTTGAGGTCGAAGATCAGCTGGGCCAGGTCCTCGATGGAGTAAATATCGTGATGGGGCGGCGGGGAGATCAGGGTCACGCCGGGGATGGTCCGCCGCACGCGGGCTATTTCCGGCAGCACCTTGTGCGCCGGGAGCTGGCCGCCTTCGCCGGGCTTGGCACCCTGGGCGATCTTGATCTGGATTTCATCCGCCTGCACGAGGTAGGTGGCGGTCACGCCGAACCGGCCGGAAGCCAGCTGGCGGATGTGCGAGCGGCGGTCGGACCCGTCCGGCAGGAGGACGGCCCGTTCCGGATCTTCCCCCCCTTCCCCGCAATTGGACTTGGCGCCCACCCGGTTCATGGCGACGGCGACCGCCTCGTGCGCCTCCTTGCTGATGGACCCGAAGGACATGGCCGCGCCCACGAACCGGGGCATGATGCGTTCCTCCGGTTCCACCTCGTCAAGGGGAACGGGCGTCGTTTCCGCAAAGGTGAAGAGGCTGCGCAGGGTCACGGGCGCGTCTCCCTGGTCGTCGCTGCACGCGGCGTATTCCTTGTAGGCCGCATAGTCGTTTTCGCGCACGGCTTTATGCAGGGCGCGGATGGACTCCGGCGACCAGAGGTGGCGCTCGCCGTCCTTGCGATGGCGGTGCGTGCCGCCGTCCTTTACGGGCTCCACCTCGGCCGGTTCCGGGAAGGCGGCCGCGTGCCGCGCGAGGGCGTCCTTGGCGATATGGTCAAGGCCGATGCCGTCAAGGCGGCTGGCGATGCCGGTAAAATATTCCTGCACGACGTCCTGGCCCAGGCCGAGGGCCTCGAACCCCTGCCCGCCGCAGAAACTGCGGATGGTGGAAATGCCCATCCGCGCGAACGTCTTGAGCAGACCTTTCTTGGCCGCCGTGACATAGGCGTCTTTGGCGATGCGTTCCGTCACTTCCCCGAGTTTGCCTTCCCGGGCCAGCTCCGCCACGACGTCCATGGCCACGCGGGGGTGCACGGCTCCGGCCCCGAAGGCCAGGAGCTGCGCTATGTGCATGACTTCCCGCGCCTCGCCGGTATCCACGACAATGCCGCAGGCGTGGCGGGTCTTTTTACGCATAAGATGCTGATGCAGCCCGGACACGGCCAGGAGCGAGGGGATGGGGACGCTGTGCGCGTCGGCCTTGCGGTCGGAAAGAATCAGGATCGTCGCGCCGTTTTTCAGGGCCTTGTCCGCCGCAGCGAACAGGACGTTCAATCCTTTTTCCAGGGCGTCGCCGCCCGCGTGGCGCTCTTCGGGGGAAGAAGGCCGCGCGAACAGCATCGGGATCTCGACGGTTTTGACGTCCGGATGCTCGGAAACGCGCAACCGCGCGAGGTCGTCCGCCAGGAGCAGGGGATGCGGCAGCCTGAGCTGGGCGTAATGTTCCGGCGTTTCCTCGAGCAGGTTGCGGCGCTTTCCGAGGAAGCCCTTGAGGGACATGACCAATTCCTCGCGCAGGGGATCGATGGGCGGGTTGGTCACTTGGGCGAACCGCTGCTTGAAAAAACGGAACAGGAGTTGGGGCCGGTTGGAGAGAACCGCCAGCGGCGTGTCGTCGCCCATGGACGCGACCGGTTCCTGGGCGTCCTTGGCCATGGGGGTAATGATGTCCGCGAGGTCCTCGGCCGCGTACCCGAACAGTTGCAGGGCCCGGTCCATGGGAAGAGGCGCGTGGTCCTTCTCATGGCCGCGCGGCGGCTGGGGCAGGTCGCTCATCTGGATGCCGTGGCGGCGCATCCAATGGCGGTAGGGCTTGCCGTAGATCACGCGGCCCTTGCATTCGGCGTCCGTGACGACGCGGTGCCGCGCGAAATCGACCAGCAACATGCGCCGGGGCTGAAGACGCCCCCGTTTGGCTATCTGGGCGGCGGGGATATCCAGGACACCCGCTTCCGAGGCCAGTAAGAACTTGCCGTCCTTGGTGACGCAGTACCGGCTGGGGCGCAGGGCGTTCCTGTCCAGCACCGCGCCGATCTGCCGGTGGCCGTCCGTGAAGACCAGGGCGGCGGGGCCGTCCCACGGCTCCATCAACGCGGCGTGGTACTCGTAAAAGGCTCGCTTGTCGTCGCCCATGATGAAATTTTTGCCGAACGGCTCGGGTATCAGCATCATGGCCGCGTGGGGGAGCGAGCGGCCGCCGTGGACGAGCAGTTCCATGGCGTTGTCCAGCATGGCGGAATCGCTTCCCGTCTCGTCCAGGACCGGAAGCATGTGCTCCATGCCGCCGTTGAAGAGGGGGCTCGCCAGCAGCGATTCGCGCATCCGCATGGCCATCTGGTTGCTGCGGATGGTGTTGATCTCGCCGTTATGGGCCAGGCAGCGGAACGGCTGGGCAAGGCGCCAGGCCGGGGTGGTGTTCGTGCTGTAGCGTTCGTGAAAAATGGCGAAATGCACCATGAAATCCCGGTCCGCGAGATCCGGGTAGAGCGCGGCCAGTTGCGAGCCCGGCAACATGCCCTTGTACACGACGCTCCGGCAGGAAAGGCTCGCCACGTGGAAATCCCGGCGCGGGAAAGCCATGGCTTTGGCGATCGAGGTTTCCATCTGCCGCCGGGCCATGTAAAGCCGCCGCTCCATCTCGCCTTCCGAGGATTCGGGCGGGCAGGTGGAAAGATCGACCAGCAGCTGCCGGATGACGGGCAGGCTTTCCAGTCCGGCCGGGGGCAGCGCGTCGGTGCGCAGCGGCGTGTCGCGCCAGGCCAGGGGATACAGGCCGTTGGCGCGCAGGGAGGACTCGACGATTTCCTCGGCGCGTTCGCGGTGCTTTTCGTCTTGCGGCAGAAAGAAATGCCCCAGGCCGTACCGTTCCGGCATGGCGCACAGCGCGCCCCAGACCCGCTGCACGAACAGGCGGGGGATAGGCATGAGCAGTCCCGCGCCGTCCGCCTGGTTGGGGTCGTGCCCGGCCCCGCCCCGGTGCGCCATGCGAGCCAAAGCGGAAATGGCGTCGTCCACCAGCGAGTGGTCGGCCCGGCCGTCTATGCGGGCGACAAAGCCCACGCCGCAGGCGTCGTGCTCGTATCCGGGAGCCTCCAATTTTGTAGCTTTTAGCATGGCGGTCTCGCGGCGGGTGCCGTGGGGAGTGAAAGATTCTTTACGAAAAGGCCCTTCCCC
>JAJBSY010000449.1 GCA_020861205.1 Deltaproteobacteria bacterium
ACCATCTTCGTCCAGGAACTCCTGGCCGTCGCCGCCGCCGAGTAGCGGGATTTCGGCGGTCGGCTCGCGAACAGGTTCGACAGCAAGAACCGGGTCATGCTGTCCGTCGGTTGCGGCGGGCTGCTGGTCGGTGTTTTGCTGGGACTATACGCCGTCGTAAGCGTTTCCCGGAAGCGGTCATTTCCGTTGTAACGGTAAGAGATCCCGGGCGGCAGGCATCCCGCAGGCGATGCGGCAGGAACGGCGTTTTGCCCGCGTCCAAGTCCGCCATCGCGTCGTGGGGCGGCGGCGAAAGTCCCGCGTGCATCCTTCCGCCGCTTCAGGCGCCGTCACCAGTCAGAAAAAGGCCGGGCAACAAGGCTGGCGTTGTAATATTGGCGCTCGCCGGTGACTTCCCTCCCGATCCAGGACGGGCGCGGGAACGGCTGGTCAAGGGATTCAAGCTCGATTTCCGCGACGAGCAATCCGGCATTCGGGCCGAGGAATTCGTCCACTTCCCAGGTGAACCCGTCGCGCGGCACCAGGTGGCGTTTTTTCTCAATAAGCGGTTTTCGCGCCAGGAGCTCGAGCATGGCTGCGGCGTCGGACGCCGGAATCGGGTATTCGAATTCCGGGGCCGAGCCGTCCACGTTTCTCCCCTTGATGGTCAACCAGGCCGAGGGGCCGCTGACCCGGACGCGGACCGTGCAGCCGGGGTCCGTCGCAAGATACCCCTGGCGCAAAACCAGGGTTTGCGTGACCTCGCGCCGCCAGGCGTCATTGAGAAGCAGGAATTTGCGTTCGATTTCCGTGTGCATGACGCGCACGATAGCGGGATTTGCCCCAAAATGGAAGATCGAGGTGAACGGGTAGCGCCTCAATGTGCCATGCTACTTCGTGAGGTTCCTCCCGCCCGAAGCGCATTATCCTCGATACTTCACCCCGCGCGCCTTCCTACCTGTGGGCGGTGGGAAGCAAGCGCCTCCGACAAGAACGGTTCGAGCGAAAGCTGCCGTTCCGCGCTATTCCAGTTTCACAAAGCGCGCGCCCTCGCGGAGCATGGCGGGGAGGGCGCGGGACAGGCCCTGGTAGGTGCCGCTTTCCGGATGGTTCAGATGCAGGAGGATGATGGCCCGGTCCGGCGCGCGCATGAGATTGCGGGCAACGGCCCCGGCGGGCAGGGACGCCCCCTGGTCCGCGCTGACGGTGTATCCGGCGACCGAAAGGCCGAGATCGAAAATGACCGCCAGGGCCACGTCGTCGTAGTGGGCGGTCCCGGAACGGTACCAGCGTGGACGCGTGCCGGTGACGGCGGCGAGAGAGCGGGCGTTATCCTCCACCTCCGCAACCAGGGCCGGGATATCGCGCGTTCCGGCAATGCCGTACGCCCTACGCCCGTTCACGGTGGCGGGTCTGTGGCGTTTGCCGTGGCAGGCGAGGGTGAACAGGGGATCGGCGGCCAGGTCCTCGGCCACGGTCCTGTTGCGCCGCAGCCAGCGGTTGGTCATGAAAATGGCGGCGGGTATTTCGTATTCGCGCAAGAGGGCGATGATGCGCCTGTCCGTTCCGCCGTCGCAGGCGTCGAGCGTCAAGGCAAGGGTACGGGAGTGGCTGTCCGGTAAGTTACCGGTCTGCGGAAGGGCATCGATTACGCCCGGAAGATGCTCTCCCCAAAGGACGGGCTGGCGGCTCCGGTATTTTTCGGCCAGTTCGCCGCCGAGCGTTTCCACGCTTTTGTCCGGCCCGGTGGCGCGGGCCGGAACGAATGCCGGAAAAAGAACCAGGATGCCGAGGGCGAGGGAGAGGAAACGTCGGGTCATGGTGTCCTCCCGGGGAGGGAGCGGAGCGGCCGGATTCCGGGCCGGAACGCGGTGGGGAGCACGCCGCCGGTGCGGCAAACCGGCCAACAGGGGCGGGCGGCTGCCCGCGCGGATCCTTCACCGGGTTCGCGGGAGCGTGTTCGCGGCGGTTTGCCGGCGGCCGTTCCCCTTGTTCGAAAAGTCAGGGCGCAAGGTGCCGGGTGAGCAAGGCCCTCGCCCGCGGCGCGTCCATTTCCAGTCCCGTCCAGAGCCTGAACTGGGCGGCCGCCTGGGCGACGAACATATCCAGCCCGTCGCGGCTTTGCCACCCGGCTGCCCTGGCGAGGGCGAGAAAAGCGGTCTCAAGCGGGTTGTATACGAGGTCGTACGCGAGGCGGCGCTCCGGCGCACGCGCGGCGAACCACCGCTCCGGCAGGGGCGATTCGCCTTCCGCCTTGCCGCGCATCCCGACGGGGGTGGTGTTGATCACCCAGAAGGCCGCGCCGGGCTCGACGGAAAGGCGCTTTTCCCACGGCAGGACGCTGATCGACGTAAAAGAGGCCGCGTAATCGGCCGCGAGTTTTTCCGCCTTGGCAAGGCCCCGCGCGGTGATGGTCACATGGGGCACGCCGAGGGAGGAAAGGCCGGCCAGGACGGCGCGGGCAGCTCCCCCCGCGCCCAGAACGAGCGCGTCGTCCGGCGCGTCCAGACCGGAGAGCGGGGTGAGAAAGCCTTCCATGTCCGTATTGTGGCCGAGGAGTTTTCCATTCTCCCAAAACAGGGTGTTCACGGCGCCGATGGTTTTGGCCGTGTCCGTCATCCCGTCGAGAAAGGGTATGACGGCCTCCTTGTGGGGGATGGTCACGCTGGCCCCTGCATAGGGCGTTTCGCGGAAGGCCTCCATGAACGCGGCCAGCGCGTCGGGCGGCGTATCCCACGCCGTGTACGCGCCGCGGACCCCATTTTGCGCGAGGGCCCGGGAATGCAGGAGCGGGCTCATGCTGTGGGATACGGGGTGCCCGAGGACGCCGAATGTCCGTTCCGGCGAGGCCGGACAAGGGTTGGGCATGGTTTTCACCCGCAGCACTTTTTATATTTTTTGCCGCTGCCGCAGGGGCAGGGGTCGTTCCGGCCGATCTTGGGCTCCTCGCGGCGGTAGGGCGTATGCCCGTGCACGTCGCCGTCAAGATAGTACCAGGCGCCGTTTTCGCGGACGAAGCTCGCGTCTTCGCGCATTTCCTGCTCCACGCCGTTCACGCTGTACCTGGCGGTGAAGGAGACCGTCCCGGCCTCGTCCTTCTCGCCGCCGCCCGAGGTTTCGTGCACTTCCAAACCGTCCCAGCTGACGGCCTCGGACCACTGGCGCATTTTTTCTCGGTCGATCTTTTCGCGGGTGGAGGGGTGCACGCTCGTTTCCAGGAAATCGAAATCACCGACGGCGTGGGCGGTATACCGCGCGCGCATGAGCGCTTCCGGCGTTGCGGCGGGAGCGCCCTGGAGAACCGGTTCACAGCATTCGGCCAGCTCGGTGCCGGAACCACAAGGACAAAGCGACATGGTGACCTCCGATCTTCCCCTTGGAAAACGCGGCCTGGGCCGGCCGTTTTCCGGGAAGGCTCCTTTGGAGCGATTCAAACGTATACGCATGGCGGCCCGAACGGGTTTGCCCCCGGGAGCCATGCGGGAATTTGCGAAGCCTATCGGGCGGCGGGACTTTCCCGCGCCACGAGCTTTTGTGTGCCAGAAACGGAGGCGCAGCGCAAGTGGGCAAGCGGGCCGCTCGCGCCGTGGGAAGCTTGGGTATTCTTGCTACACGCTCCGCGCGGAACTTTCCTTCCTTGGCTGAAGCCGCATGGGGAGCGCCTGTGAAAGAGCGCAAAAGGGGCTTTTTACTTGAGGGGCTTGTATCATCATCCTTTCGGATTTGCTCAATCGAGCCGCGTCGCCGGAAGCGCGCGCGTTGCCCCCCTTGCCCCTTTTGTGGTACAGGGGAAATGTCCTACGGGCGGAATTTTCCGTAACGGCCGTAAAATGCCAAGGAGTTCGCATGTCCTATCTCGAGAATGATGTCGCCGCTCCGGCCATGCCCACAGACGATGATGTGGAACAACGCGCGTTTCAGCGCCTGCCGAAAACCTATCCCGTCGAAGTCATAAAACTGGACTTTCCCATGCCCAGGGAAGGCTTGAAAACACGATGCTGCGACATCAGCA
>JAJBSY010000076.1 GCA_020861205.1 Deltaproteobacteria bacterium
CGTACGACCTGGTCAAAAAACGGTTGAATCCCGGGTTGACGCTGCTCGGAGTTACCCTGACCATGTACGACGTTCGCCACAAACTGGCCCGGCAGGTGAAAAATGAAGTCCGCAAAGCGTTTTCGGATAATCTGCTGGAATCCGTCATTCCCCGAAACGTTCGCCTTTCCGAAGCGCCGAGCCATGGTAAGTCTATCATTCACTACGACATAAAATCCAAGGGAGCGGAAGCGTACCTGGCTTTGGCCAAAGAAGTCGTTCTGCGGAAGCCGCGTAGAGACGGCGGGGATTAACAAGAAAATCAGGGCGCGTGGCCGCGCCGGGGGCAAAAGGAGTATCATATGAGCGTAGGTTCGCGAGGATTGGGCAGAGGCCTGGACGCGCTTTTCCAAAACAATGCCGACGCCGCGAGCGCAGCCGCGACCGGTACCGCGCCGAAGGCGGGCCTCGAACCGTTGCGGATCCAGATCGCCGCCTTGGCGCCGAACCCCCAACAGCCGCGCCGCCACTTTGCCGAAAGGGAAATGGAGGAACTCGCCGCCTCCGTCAAGGCACAGGGCATTTTGCAGCCGATTCTCGTGCGCCCCTTGACCCGCGACGAGAACGGGAATCCGAATACATACGAGATAGTGGCCGGCGAACGCCGCTGGCGGGCGGCCCGGCTGGCGGGTCTGAGCACTGTCCCGGTGGTCGTGAAGGAAATGAACGACCAGGAAGTCCTTATCGTCGCGCTGATGGAAAACTTGCAGCGCGAGGATTTGACGCCATTGGAAGAAGCCCTCGGGTTGCAGCAGCTCAAAGATGAATTCGGGCTGAGCCAGGAAGACCTGGCCGCACGGCTGGGCAAAAGCCGGTCCGCCATCGCCAACACGCTGCGGCTTTTGGCGCTGCCCGAAGCGGCCCGGAACGATCTTTCGGAAGGCAGGATAAGCGCGGGACACGCGCGGGCGCTTCTCGTCGTAACCGACCCGGACAGCCAGGAGCTTTTCCGCCAATATATCATCGCCCGCAACTGCACGGTCCGGGAAGCCGAGAGCATTGCCGCTCTTTGGAAGGAGACCGGAGCTTTGCCTGACGACATGGCTGCCGGGCCAAAACAAGCGCCGGCTAAACCCACCCTGAAAAAAGGGGCGGATCCGACACTATCCGGACTTCAGGAGAAACTCGCGCGGGTTCTGGACGTGCCCGTGACCATCAAGGGCAGGGAAAATAAAGGCACGATCAGCTTGAAATACATGTCGAAAGACGAACTGGACACCTTGCTGGCCAAACTCGGCCTGGAAGGGGACGCCTGATGCGCACCCCGTATACCTTCGACCGCTCGGCGCTTGCGGCCACGGTCGATTCTCTCGCGGGGCACAGGGTGCTTCTGGTGGGCGACATCATGCTTGACGAATATCTCGAGGGCGACGCCGAGCGGATCTCGCCGGAAGCTCCCATCCCGGTCGTCAAGGTTGCCCGGAGCCGCCTGCTCCTGGGAGGAGCCGGAAACGTTGCCCGCAACATCGCCACCCTCGGGGGAAAGCCGCATCTCGTGAGCGTATGCGGGGATGACGCCAAGGGTGAGGTGCTCAGGGAACTGTTGGGCAAGCAAAATATCGCCGCTTCGGTTCTCCCGTTGCAGACGCGGCCCACCACGTTGAAAACGCGGGTCATAGCGCGCAATCAGCAGATGCTGCGCATCGACCAGGAAGAAAGCGCTCCGCTTCGTCCCGATGACACCGGCCGGATCTTGGAAGCCGTCGGCTCGGTTATCGACGATTTCAGCGTGCTGGTCGTATCGGATTACGGCAAAGGCGTCATCACGCCCGAATTGATGGGCGCTCTCGCCGCGCTGCGGGAAAAGTCGCCGGGCAAGCCGCGGATCCTCGTTGATCCGAAAACGCCGAATTACCCGCTGTACGCGGGTGCCTATATCATGACGCCGAACACCAAGGAGACGAGCGAGGCGGCAGGGATGCCCGTAAACGGCAGGGAAGAAATTCTTGAAGCGGGCAAGGCTATCATGGCGAAGCTGCGGACGGAGCATCTGCTGACAACCCTCGGCTCAAGGGGTATGGCCCTTTTCCTGTCACAGGACGAAGTCTGGCATATACCGACGGCCGCCCGCAAAGTTTTTGATGTAACCGGCGCGGGAGATACGGTGATGGCCACGCTCGCCCTTTGCCTTGCCGCCGGGGTGGACCTCCTTGAAGCCTGCATTCTGGCTAACTACGCCGCCGGCATGGTTGTCGCGGATGTGGGGGCGAGCACCGTGGCCCCCCAGGCATTGAGAAATCTCCTGGAGGCCGCGCCGGAACCGGGTATCAGCAGATGGTGAAAACGCCCCGCGAAAGGCGGAGCGTTTTCACGCATGGCAGGGAAACGGATGTACCCGGACCGTATGTCCAAGCGGGGTGACGGCAGAGGAAACCGTCTTCCCGCCCAAGGGGAGGATGCCCCTCCAATGGGCAAAGGGGCATCCGCGGTTAGAGGGTGGTTGGAGGAAGTTTGCCGCGTCGCCTTGTCTCCGAGGAAACGCCGTCATGGGCGCCGCCAACCGTGAAGAAGGAAGGGTTACAGGGTTGCGGCCGCCGGGTGACCGGCCGGCCTATCGGCGAGTCATCCCGCCATGGTGGCCGCCGTGACCGCCACGGTAGCCATGCTCTCGTAGTCCGTCATGACCGCGATGGCCGCCGTAGCCCATGCCGCACCGGCCGATGGGAACGGTAACACCGGCCTCCTGTTGCACTTGCGCGGCAAAGGCCTTGTGCTGCTCGCGCAATTGCGCGCGGAGCGCGACCATCTCGTCGACAAGATCACGAATTTCCTTGGGTTCGACCTTGGAATTGCCGCTCAGCGCATCCAGCGTGCGGGACTTGGCCCATAATTGATCCCGGATGGGCTGCGTTTTTTCCCGGTGCTCGAGGATGAGCTTTTGCACAGCATCCCGTTTTTCCTGGGGGATGGACTGATACCATCCGCCACGGCCTTCCGGTCCGGGCCCTTCGCCTGGGCGGGCCTGGGCCGTTAACGGGGCCGCCATAAGAAGAGCCGCCATAAGCGCTCCATACAATGCTTTACTGTGTACCTTCATAATCGTCTCCTTATGAACGCCATGTTTCCACATGGGTTGCAAAGAACAAAGCAAGGAGCGGGCCAAACACGTAAGCTGCGTATAATGCTCGAAATATAGAAAATTGGCCGGTTTTTTCGTGCAAAATATTGCACAAACATGCACACCGTGTGCAAGGAGGAACCGACGCTGGCTACCCTCTTTTTCCGGAACGGTACTGCCCATGGCCGTAAGCCGCGCGGCCGACCGGAAGTGAGGACAGCCTGGTAGACGGTAGATTTTTCCTGGCAGTCTGCTAGAGTGTACCGGATCACTCGCCCCGAACATCCGAACGGCGGAAGTCTTACCGAAGGCCCCCCCGGATGTTCGGCGTCAACCAATAATCATGAAGGGGATTGTGGCAAACCATGGCTACAGCGAAACGCGCTCCCAAACTACCCAAGGTCGTTCTCAATCCGAACGCCGCGATAGTCCTGGAAAAACGGTATTTGCGAAAAGATTTGGACGGCAAGCCGCTGGAAGACGCAATGGGGCTTTTCTGGCGCGTTGCGGCCGCCATCGCCGCTGAAGAGGAAAAGTACACCGATTCCACCGTCAACGCCGATGATCTTGCCAGGGATTTCTATGCGCTGATGACCGAGTATAAATTTCTTCCCAACTCCCCCACCCTCATGAACGCGGGTACGGATCTGGGACAACTCTCCGCCTGCTTCGTCCTGCCCGTCGGTGATTCCATCGAGGAAATTTTCGATGCGGTCAAACATGCGGCCATGATCCACAAGTCCGGGGGCGGGACGGGTTTTTCCTTCTCCCGCCTGCGTCCCAAGGACAGCCGGGTCGGGTCGACCGGCTGAGTGGCTTCTGGGCCCCTTTCGTTTCTGCGAATATTCAACCCGGCCACCGAACAGAGATAACAGGGCGGTACCC
>JAJBSY010000222.1 GCA_020861205.1 Deltaproteobacteria bacterium
CATGAAACGGCATGGGCCGCTTCCGGCCAGAGGAGCGCATGGAGATCGTCCATGCGCTTTTCCAGATCATATGTTTGGCGGCAATGTTCCCGGCCCCTGGCCGCAAGCCTTGCGGCGCGTTCCGGGTCTTCCGCGAGGGCGCGCACGGCGTCTGCCAGGCGCGCGCCGACAGCCGGAGGCGCTTCGCCCGCTGCGGGAAGCGGAAGAAGCAGGCCCGTGTCACCGTCCGTGACGACTTCCGGCATACTGTTGGCGTTAAAGGCGATTACCGGTTTGGAAGCCAGCTGCGCCTCGGCCAGAACGTACCCGAACCCCTCCCATAGCGAGGAAAGGACGAAAAGGTCGATGCTCCGCCAGAACGCCGCCATGTCCGCCTGGAACCCGGCGAAAAAGACCGCTTCGCCCAGGTTCAGCTCGGCGGCGAGCCGTAGAAGCGCATCCTTCCGTTCGCCGTCTCCGGCCAGGACGAGCCTGTGGCGGACGCCGGCATCCAGCAAGGCCCGGCTCATATGGAGCAAAAAATGCTGCGCTTTCTGCTCCGTCAACCGTCCAGCATTGCCGATCACCAGCGTATCGCCGTCGGGACGGAAAACCGGTGATGCCGCGGCGTACGCCGCATCGAACGCCCCAAGGTCAATGCCGTTGGGCATTACGTGGACCTTGCTTTTGTCCATCAAGGAGTCATTGCCGGCAAACACGAGATCGGCCGTCGCCCGCGAGTTCACGATCAGGCCGGTCAGAAAATTCCCGTACATGATACGGTTGAGAAAGGAGTTCTTGACCGGCACCGCGATTCCCCTGCGGTAGTAGATGCCCTGAACTCCCGCCTTCCGCGCGGCCAATCCGGCGGCTTTCAGGTCGGCGGGCAGCCCCAGGACGACCCTGGAAACCATGTTCTGCTTGAAATACGCCGCGCAGGCGTTGACCAGGAGGGGATTCAAAAAACTCAGGTTGCCGAACCGTACGGGGCACAGCCGCAGTTGCGGGTACTGTTCGGCCCGCTTGAACAACGGGGTATCCTTGCCCGTCATGACGAAGACGCGACAGCCGCGCGCGGCCATGCCGAGCGCGGCGTCAAGATGCCATTTTTCACCGCCGCCCCAAGCGGGATTACTGTTGCAGAAGCAGACGGATCGATCCGGTTCGCGGTTCATGGCGGCGCGGCGCGACCCCTACACGGCCACGCCCGGGATAGGCGTACCCGTGGCGCGAATGTCCGCGATGATCAACTGGCGCGCCTTGCGCGCGACCGGGCCCGCCTTGCCGTCGCCGATCGTTTTCCCTTCGTAGGAGGTGATGGCGACGCAATCCGGGCCGGTGCCGAAGAGAATAACTTCCCGCGCGGAGATGATCTCGCCTTCCGAAATGCGGCGGAAGGTGATAGGAAGCGTGCCCTCGAGCAGCTCCAGCGCCCGCAGGAGCGTCGTGCCCGGCAAGGATTGGGTGAACTCCGGCACGGACAGGGTGCCGGACGCGTCCACGATGCACAGGTTGGCGATGGCGCTTTCCGCCAGGTAACCCTGGTCGTCGAAGCAGAACGGCGTATCCGCGCCCTTTTCGCGCGCCTCACGGATCATAAGCATATTGGGCACGTAATTCGTGTTTTTCAGCTTGGCCATATAGGGCTGCTTGGCGGGGATGGACGTACGGAACCCCTTGAGGCCGGTCTCAAACCAGGACTCCGGCGTGGCGGGGAACCGGGAGGCCACCAGGTACAAACTGGCCTCGGGGCATTCGCCGGGATCGATGCCGAATCCGCCCGGACCGCGCCCGAGAAGGATACGCATCTGGCCAAGCGGTTCCTTTCCCGCGGCCGCCACCTCGATGGTCAGCTCCCGGATCGTGTCCCACGAACACGGAGGGGTGAGGAAAAGCCCGGCGGCGGAACGCCGCATACGTTCGAGATGCGGGTCAAGCTGGTACAGCCTGCCTTCGGAATACTTGACCGTTTCAAACACGCCGTCCCCGCGATGGGCGATGTGATCGTCCAGGGGGGCGAACATGAGCCTGGCGTCCGTGCAAACGGCGCCGACGCGGTGTTCGTAGAAAGCCAGGATTTCCGGAGCGCACACGCGCGGCACAGCCAGCATCTTCTGCAGGTATTCTTCCGAGGAACAAACAGGCACGGCCATACGACTTCTCTCTTGTAGGTATTCTGTTGCGCCGCCGGTACCCGGCAGCGTGACGGATACCCTACCACCGGCACCGCCGGTTAGCAACAGCGAGGCGGTTTCGGCCGCGCCACAATCGTTCGTTGCCTCGCCAGGCACGGTCCGCGCGAAGCGCCTGTATGCCTTGATACTCTTCGCGCCGCCGAAAATCGCCCTCTTTGTCCGAAGACAAATCGAGGCGCGCCCAGGCTTTTCCATACTCGACCGCCCCGTGCCGACCCGAGGTTCGGCACGGGGCGGGAATCAGCTTTTAATTACAGGAACATGTCCGGGTCTTTCACGCCGAGCAGGCCCTCCGCGACCAGCACTTCGGCAATTTGCACCGCGTTGAGGGCCGCGCCCTTACGGATGTTGTCCGCCACGACCCACATGTTGAGGCCGTTGGCAATGGTTTCGTCCTCGCGGATACGGCCCACGAACACCTCGTCCTCGCCGGCGGCGTCAATGGCCATGGGGTAGATATTCTCCCTGGGGTTGTCGAGCACCTTCACACCGGGCGCGCGGGACAGGATGACGCGGGCTTCCTTGGCGGTGATCTTCTTCTCCGTTTCAATGTTGCCCGCTTCGGAATGGCCGTAAAACACGGGAACGCGAACGGTGGTGGCCGTCACCTTGATGCCGGGATCCTCCATGATTTTCACCGTTTCGTTCACCATCTTCATTTCTTCCTTGGTGTAGTCGTTGTCGAGGAAGACATCGATGTGCGGCAGGCAGTTGAAAGCGATCTGGTACGGATACACGGAAACGTCGGGGTCCTGCATGTTGAAAAGCTGGCGAACCTGCTTTTCCAGTTCCTCGATGCCCTTTTGCCCCGTGCCGGAAACGGCCTGGTAGGACGACACCACCACCCGCCTTATTTTCGCCGCTTCATGGATGGGCTGCAGCGCCACCACCATCTGGATGGTGGAGCAGTTGGGGTTGGCGATGATGCCGTTGTGCTTTTCCAGGGCATGGGCGTTCACTTCCGGCACCACCAGCGGGCAACGGTCGTCCATGCGCCAGGCGGAGGAGTTGTCCACCACCACGCAACCGGATTTCACGGCATGGGGGGAAAACTTCTGGGACGTGCCGCCTCCGGCGGAAAAAATCGCGATGTCGACGCCCTCGAAAGACTTTTCCGTCAACTCCTGGACCACGAGTTCCCCGCCCCGGTAAGGCACGGTTTTGCCGGCCGACCGGCTCGAAGCCAGGGCGATGACCTTGGAGGCCGGGAAATTACGCTGTTCCAGCGTTTTCAGCATTTCACGGCCCACGGCGCCCGTGGCGCCCGCAACGGCAACGACAACTTCCTTAGCGCTCATCTTCTGCTCCTTATCGCGTTTTTGCGAGATTGTACGACGATCCTGTTTGTCCGTCCTTTCCGTGACGCGCCCGCTCAAGACTCTCACCTGATGGCGGCGATCGGCGGCAGGGCGGTAAACACGCCTTGTGCCAAAAGAAAGGGCCGCCCTTTCGGACGGCCCCGGAATCTCTATTCCGTCTGGTCTGCGGCGGATTCCTCCTCAAGCTTCTGCTTGATCAGGTCGCCGAGACTCTGGCCGCCCGCCGAGTCGCCGCTAGTGCGGAACTCTTTGGGTTTCTTTTTCTCTTCGTCTTCTTTAAGCTGGCGGATGGAAAGGCCGAGGCGCCGTTCCTCCGCGGAGACGTGAATGACTTTCGCCTGGATGGTCACGCCTTCCTTGAACATTTCCGCCGGGGTTTTGATCTTTTTGCTGCTTATTTCGGAAACGTGGATCAGCCCTTCAATGCCTTCCTCCACTTCCACGAACAGGCCGAAGTCCGTGATGTTGGTCACCAGGCCGTCAATGAC
>JAJBSY010000331.1 GCA_020861205.1 Deltaproteobacteria bacterium
GATCAAGGCGGGGAGTCAGAAAATTCAGCAGCAAAAGCAGCGCTTTGGAATCCGCGCCACCCGAATAGGCAATAACGACAGAAGAACCGTGAAGGTCGAGCGAAAGGTCACAACGGCAAAACCGTTCCACGGAGAGGCACAAGCGCGCGGCGGCAGAGGGCAGGTCCTGCAACCGGACGAAAGGGGGCTGCTGGGTCATGGCCGGCGTTTTCTGCCCAGGTGCGCGTCGTCGGGCACCGTTTCATCGTCCAGATCGAACATGGCGCGGGCCAGGGTCACGAAACGCATCCCTGTCTCTTCCTCCGCGTACCGGCGCTTCAAGTACGTTACCGGGGCATGGTTCAATTTTTTCGCCATGGAGGAGGCCATCTGTCGCAAGGCTTCTCCGGTTTCCGCCGGAACAGGGCCGATGCGCCGCAACGTCCGCTCGACCTCTTCTTCCAGGATGGACTCCGTGCGGTGGACGATATCCGCAATGGTGGCCTGCAGCCCGAGCGAGCGCATCCAAAGACAGAACCGCTCGGCTTCCTCGTCAATAATCTCTTCGGCCTTGCGGGCCTCTTCCCGCCGCGCCGCGCGATTGGCGGCAACGACCTCGGAAAGGTCGTCAATATTGTAAAGGTAAATTTCGTCAAGCTCGGTTACCGCTTCCTCCACGTCGCGAGGAACGGCTATATCGATGAAAAACAACGGTTTATTCCGGCGCTTTTTCATCACCGGCCGCATCATGTCCAGCCTGACCACAGGCTCCGGCGCGCCGGTGGAGGTGATAACGATATCCGCCTCCTCCAGGTATTGCGCCAACGCGTCAAAAGGGTACGCCGCTCCCTTGAAGCGTTCCGCAAGGACAACGGCCCGCTCGTATGTGCGGTTGGTAAAATTAATTCTCGCGCCCTGTCCTTCGGCCAGGTGCGTCGCCGCCAGTTCGGCCATTTCACCTGCGCCGACCACCAGGACGTTTTTGTCGCGCAGATCCCCGAAAATACGCCGGGCCAGAGAGACGGCCGCGTAACTGACGGAAACGGCGCTGGAAGCGACGCCGGTTTCCGTCCGCACACGTTTGGCGGTCATAAACGCCTTATGGAGCAACCTGTTAAGAACAACCTTGGAGGATTTCTCATCCACGGCCTTGCGGTAGGCGTCTTTCAGCTGCCCCAAGATTTGAGGTTCACCGAGCACAAGGGAATCAAGCCCGGAAGCCACCTGGAAAAGATGCCGCACGGCGGCTAGGCCTTCGTGCGTGTAGACGTGCGGCGCCAGCTCGCTACAGGGCCGCCCGCACGTGGCGGACCAGGAGTCCAAGACCTTCCGGCGAACGCCTTTGCCCTCACCCACGGCCAGGATCTCCACCCGGTTGCAGGTGGAAAGGACAAGCGCTTCCGTTACGTGTTCGTCCAGGGGGATAACGTCGCAAACCCGGCATCCGGGATCGGACAAAGCAAAGGCTTCGCGGACGGCGACGTCGGCCGAACGGTGATTGAGACCGAAAAGATAGACTGTTCTCTGCATGTTCGGCCTCAAAACATCGGCGTCTGGAAGAAGTTGTGATGGCTGTGCATGAAAAAGTTGACGCCCACAAGAGAACACAGGGTTGCGGCGAAAAGAACCAACAACATGACGGCCGCTTTTTTGCCCTGCCACCCCAGGACGAAACGTTGCATAAAAATCAGGGCATACAGCAGCCAGAGCAGGATGGACGCGATTTCCTTGGGATCGGAAGAAACAACGGCCCCGCGCGAGAGGACGGCCCAGGCGAACCCGGTCGCCAGGCCAAGGGTAAACAGAGGGAACCCCCAGAGCACGATCAGCTTGTTTACCCGGTCCACGGCCACCAGGGAAGGCGTATCCACCCCGGCCTCGGGAAGAACTTTCCGGGATTTCAATTTCCGCCGCAGATTCAGATAGTAGAGGGCGGAACCCAGCCCCAAGGCGATCAAGGCGAAATTCAGGGACAGGACGACAAGATGCAGTATGAAAAAAGCGCCGGTCATGTGTTCCGGCAATCCGCCGTCCACGTTGCCGAGAAGCGAGGAAAGGGAAAACAAGGCCAGGGCGAGGGGGCCCGCCGTCAGGCCCAGAATGGGGAACCGCAGCCGCCACCAGGTGACGCAGTAAACAAACACCAGGCTCCAGGCCATGACCTGGACAAGGTCCCCCCGGCTGAGCAAGGCAAAACCCCTGGAACCGATGGTCAAGAAAATCAATAACGTATGCGCCGCAAAACCGGCCCCGATCGCCCAGGCGGCCGGTTTGCGCAAAAAATGCCCTCGGGGAAACAACCCGAGGAGCCCCCCGAGCGTGCCGATGGCGTAACACGTCAGAACAACAGCATCAAAGCCCATCCAGGAACTCCTCGATATCTCCATGCAGGGACGGCGGCAACAGGGCTTCCAGAATGCTCCGGGCCGCTCGCATGTCTTTGCGAGCCAAGGCCGGCCCGAGGGCGGAACGGACAAGGGACCGCAAAAGCTCGCCATGGCCGGCCGCGCCGCCGTCCATGGCCAGGACGCGGGGACGAAGGCGCCGCAACAGGACCAAAAGGGGCATATAGTCACGCTCCCGCCAATCCCGGGCATCCCGGCTGATGCGGGCCGCCAACGCGGGGCTGCGTCCGCCGGTGGAAAAGGCGGCCGTAAGCTCATCCACCCTGGCGCAGGCCGGCACATGAAAAGAACCCGCCTCCGGACCGTCCGCGACATTGCAAAAAATTCCCAATGCGCGGCACAAAGCCGCGATGCGCCGGTTTTCCGCCGGGTCGTTCGTCGCGGCAAACACCAGGGCGTTCCCGGCCAGGTCGCCTTCGGTAACGCCACGGGCGACCGCGCGCACGCCGGGCAATGTTTCCAGTTCCTCCCTCTCCGGTCCGGAAAGGCACGGGTCAAAAACAATAATGTCGCCAGCCCCGGCCTCGCGGAGCCCGGCGATTTTGCGTGCGCCGACCTTGCCGGCCCCGGCCACCAGCACACGGCGGCCTTCAAGCGAAAGAAATACGGGATACAAGCGCATGAGCAGCACTATATCGCATATCCATTCGGGGAGAAAAGGGATTTTCTCTGGAAATAACGGCAAAAAACAGCAAGAAGAGCCCGCCCCAGAGGGACGGACTCAACATAAGAAGCGCGATAACGGAAGGCTTTGCTACGCGTCCATCGTATTGACGGCCCGCGCGAGCCGGGACATTTTCCGCGCGGCATTTTTCCAGTGCACGGCTTTGCCCGCGTACTTGTCCAGCACGGAGTTGGCGGTGACCAGGGCGGTGGCCGCCCCTTCGCGGTCCTGGTTCTGGACGGCGAGGCGCACGGCCTTGACCACATTTTTGATGCGGGTACGGGCGGCGCGGTTACGGGCGGCGCGTTTCAGGCTTTGCTTGTGACGCTTGATCGCAGACTTGTGGTTGGCCAAGGTATCCTCCAAAAATAGTAACGACAAAAACCGGCGGCATCGCGTATGCCGGGGATTCTTGGTTTGACGACAGGGGGTATTTATCTCTCCCCGCCCTCTCCTGTCAAGCTTTTTTCTACATCTGCAGAGCGGTGAAGTCCGCGAGCCGTTCCATGCGCTTCAAGATGGCGGCGAGAAGCTCCAAGCGATTTTTCCGGAGCGCCGCATTCTCAACCATGACCATCACGCTGTCAAAAAACGCATCGACAAAAGGACGCAACGCGCCGGCCTTGCCCAGGATTTCTTCATAGCGCCCCTGCTCCCAGAGGGAGTCGGATTCTCGCGCGAAAAGGGCAACGGCTTCCGCCAGGGCCTTTTCCGCATCCTCGGCCAGCAGGGCATCGTCATACGTTCCATCGAACGCCACGCCTTCATCCTGTTCCTGCTTGCGCACGATATTGGCGACGCGCTTGAAGGTCATGGCCGTCTGGACAAAATCCAGCCGCTCGCTGAAAGCCTTGAGCGCCTTCAGGCGGGCAAAGGCCCCGCGTACATCGCACGCGTCCGACGCAAGCACGGCCTCCACAAGAAGCG
>JAJBSY010000069.1 GCA_020861205.1 Deltaproteobacteria bacterium
GAGATAAGCAACCGTACCGCCCCCTCATTTCGCGCCCATGGCCGGCACTTTTCTTGTTAATACAGCAGGGTTGTTCCCTGTTTTACCTGCTATACGCGATCTTCCTCCCAGAATTTCGTTCCGGCAAACTTCTTCCTGTTCTTTCGCCTCGCCATGGTGTATTTATGATAACGATGTTTTTCACCGCCGAAGCTTCCGGGGGAGGATCGGCGCGCACCTTCGCACGACAATCCGGATCAAACGGGAAGCCCCTACGCCTTGGCGCTCTAACAAACCGCTGTGGCCGGCCCCGTGTTTTCCCTTTACTTTTCTGAAAAAGGGGTTATACGTATCCGGTTCGATATGCTGGGCTTACGCCTGTTCCTGGAGGGTACCATGGACCAAAAAGATCTTGAATATTTCCGGACGCTTTTGAACGAGCAGCTGGAGGAAGCCCTGAAGCAGGGCGATATGACGCTTGAAGATATGACGGACAACACCGAGATATTCGCCGACCCCGCCGACCGCGCCACAATGGAATCGGACAGGGCCTTTACCTTGCGAATCCGTGACCGCGAACGCAAGCTGATCAAAAAAATCCGCGGCGCGCTTACCCGCCTGGACAACGGAACCTACGGCGTCTGCGAGGAATGCGGCGAAGAAATCGGCGTGCCACGCCTCAAAGCGCGGCCCGTCACCAAACTCTGCATCAACTGCAAAAGCAAGCAGGAAGAAGACGAACAATTGCGCGGGGACTGAGCCGTCCGCCGTGAACCGCGGCGCGCACCGTCTTGCTTCCGGTGGACCCGGAATATGGACGCACATGTTTTCCGCCGCGTTGGCGCCCTACTCGCCCGTCTTCTCCACAAAGCGCGCCTTGAGCGTGTCCATGAACCCATACCGGGTGTCACAGACTTCTCTCTCTTTTATTCCGGCCGGAAACGGTGCCTGCTTTTCCGCAGGCACCGTTCAGCTCCCCTCCTGTTCCTTACGGAAAAATCCCCGTTTCCCAACCCGGCGTTTCCCCCGGCGTCCGTCATGCGGTTGCGCAAATACGCGGAGGGACGGATCCTCGGCGAAGCCCGCTGTAACTGGGTGCAAAGACAGATAGCCTTTCCCCTGCCGGGGCCGGAATCGTCCACCGCCACCTGGCTTCTGCTCGATTGCAAACGCGGTCCGGCCATTACCGCCGGTCTGCCGGACGGCTTCGGCGAAGAACCCGCCTGGCCGCCTGTCTCCGACATTGCCGCACTCGTGCGCGAAACGGACGAGCCCGAGCTCTGGGAGCGTTTCCCGGTCCTCACCCCCCTGCTGCGGCGCACCCTGGCCCTTCTTCCTCCCCAAGAAGCCGCCGCTCTTCTTGTCGATCTTGAAACCGGCTGCGGCGATCTATTCTGGTATGGCCTCCCGGCAAAAGACCGGATGGTTCCGCAAAGCGTGAGCGCCTGGCCCCTGCCTCCGGGTCTGGACGAAAGAAAAGGGCTGGTGGAAACGGTAACCGACGCCAATCCCCAAGCGGTGCTCCCCTTACTCGAACGCCTGCAAATGCCGCTCCTGCTTGCCGAGGCCGAGGCGGCCGCCGTCACGCCGGCGGTCAAACGGGACAAAGCCGCCTCAAAACGCCGCAAACGGTTGCTGGAAAAACTGGAAAACGAAAAATCCCGCATGGCGGCCATGCTCCGCCTCGGCGATGACGCCCGCCTCCTCCAGGCGTACCTCTGGCGGCTGCCGCCAGACGCGCAACGCGAATCAATCTGCCTGCCGGTAAACCCCGAGAACCCGGACGGCGAATGCAGGACGATATCCCTCAACCCCCTGGTGAGCGTCACGGAAAACATGCGGATCATGTTCCGCAAATCAGCGAAGGCCGCGCGCGGTTTATCCATGCTGGACAAACGCATTGCGCTGGCGGGTGAAATCCCGCCTTCGCGGGCCGAGCCCGAGCGTCCGCTGGCGGGACAGCCCGGGAAAAAGAGCGTCAAAAAACCCTTGTTTTCCCCGTCACTTATTCAGGAATTCGTTTCGTCCGACGGCTTCAGCCTCTGGCGCGGGCGCAGCGCCGAAGGGAACCGGGCCCTTCTCAAGCTTGCCAGGCCCTTCGATTTATGGTTTCACGTGGAAGACGGCCCGAGCGCGCACCTCCTGGTACGCCGCGACCATGGCGGGCAGGAAGTCCCGGAGCGCACACTTCGGGAAGGAGCGGTTCTTGTCGGATTGAAAAGCTGGCGCCGGAATGACCCCAAGGCTCCGGTCATGATCGCCCTGGCAAAACACGTGCAACCCGTCAAGGGAGGGGCCGCCGGCACCGTGCGCGTGCAGGA
The DNA here is from genome assembly GCA_020861205.1 of Deltaproteobacteria bacterium. Taxonomy (GTDB): domain Bacteria; phylum Desulfobacterota; class Desulfovibrionia; order Desulfovibrionales; family Desulfovibrionaceae; genus FLUQ01. Next base: position 2,301 of record JAJBSY010000069.1, read on the forward strand.
GCTGCTGCGGACTATCCTTGTTTCCCTGGACGAAACGATGGAGCAAACCTTGCGGCCGGCACAAAAAGGAACGCCATGCACCACCCGCAAATAACCCTGCAAAAAACGCTCTGCCTCTTCTTCGTCATCGTCGCGCACGCCACGTTCCCCTTCACCGAGCACAGCGGCTTCTGGCAGCTGTATGCCGATACGCAGGCGACCGGCGCCGAGTTTGTCGCGACGATTTTTTCGTATACACTGGTACCCTCGTTTATTTTCGCTTCCGGCTTTCTGCTGGAAAAATCCTTCCAAACCACGCCGTGCATCGGCGATATCGCAGGCAAGCGCATCAAACGCCTGATCGTGCCCTGGTTCCTGGTCATGCTGTTCTGGCTCGTACCGCTGTATTCCCTTTTCGACATCCCGGCGTACAACCGCCCGCAAGGATCTTCTTTTTGGGCGACGCTTCTTGCTGGCCTGCAAGGACGTTTCACCGACCATCTCTGGTTTCTGCTGGCCCTTTTTTGGGCCTCCCTGTTCTGGATCGCCGCCAGGCCCATGCTCGACCGCCTACGCATCCCGGACCTCTCTGCCGGCGCGCTAAAAACCGGTCCGGCTTTCTGGATGGAAAAAGTCCGGGCGCGTCTGCGGCGATACACGCCGGACTGGATACAACCCGAATGGTTCGCGTTGCACGGGGAAAAGCCGGCGTTCACCGTCCGCGATTTCGCGGGATTGGGTCTGGCGCTTGTCGTTGCCGTAACGGTGCACGTCGGGGCGAAAGACATGACGTGGTTCTGCTTTCGGGAAGCCGCCGGCCCCAGCATTTTTCTTTACTGCGGTATGCTGGCCTGCCGGCACGCGGAATGGCTCGATACCTTCCTGTGGGAGAACCGCGCAAAGACTCTCCCCGCGCTCGCGCTCCTGTTTCTGGTTCTCCTCCCCGTCGGCAAGGAACATTTCCTGCTGGCATGGTTCCTCAGGGTCCTTGGGGCGCTACTTACCTATCACACGTGCCTGTTGTTCGCCCGTATCGGGTTTCCCGCGAAAAAGGGAAATGGGGCCTACGCCTATTTTGAAAAAAACGCCTTTCGTTTCTACCTCTTCCATGCGCCCACGGTTTTGCTTGTTTTCCTGGGGCTGAACGCTCTGGATATCCTGTCGCCCTGGTTTTGCATCATCGCCACGACCGTGCTGACGCTTCTCATTACAGCCGGTGTCGTATACGGCTCCCACGTGTTGGAACGAACGCAACTGCCCAAGATTGTAAATGGAATGCGGCCGGAAAATTAGCACACCCTCATACAAGGAGAAATCCCATGACAACGCCCTGTCAATGCGCCCCCAACAGAACGATAGAGATCGAGGTTATGGAGTCGGAATGCCCGAAAATGCCCGTGGGAAGCAAAATGATCCTGGATGGCCCCATCATCGACGACAAACGGACTGCCGGCCCCGTGTGCCTTACCGCGGTCAATGCCATCTATCCCTGGATCATCGTGACCCGGTTCGACGTCTTTACGCCCGACCTCGATTTCGACCCGGACACCGGTTGTTACCACGCTGTTTGTCCCTGCGGAACGGTGAAATACGACATCCGCAAGGGTAAACCTGACTGAGACCGTCCGTGTTCCTTTCGCAAGAAACGCGCGGAAGCGACAACCAAACGGACAAAACCGGCACGTCCCTTTGGA
>JAJBSY010000159.1 GCA_020861205.1 Deltaproteobacteria bacterium
CGTCGCGGCGCACGTTCCGGATGGCGACCTTGGCGTCTTCCGTGTATTTGCGGGCCACTTTCAACAGCTCTTTGCGGCGTTCTTCCGTGAGCGGCGGGATATTGATGCGGATGACCTTGCCGTCGTTGACCGGCGTGAGGCCGAGGTCGGACTTGAGCAGGGCCTTTTCAACCAGGGGAAAGGCGCCCCGGTCCCATGGCTGGATGGTGATGGAGCGGCTGTCCGGCACGGAAACCGACGCGAGCTGGTTGACGGGCGTCGGGGTGCCGTAATAGTCAACCTTTATGTCTTCCACCAGCGACGTGGAAGCTCTGCCCGTACGGAGTTTGGCGAAATCCCGTTCCAGCGAGGTAAGGGCCTTCCCCATGCGTTCTTCGGCGTCTTTTTTGATGGTGTCCATATCAGCTTTCTCCTTGTACTATCGTGCCCACGTTTTCGCCCTTGATAAGCCGGGCGATATCCCCGCCGAACATATTGCAGACGACGATGGGCATATTGTTTTCCATGGCCAGGCTGATGGCCGTGGCGTCCATGACGCCCAGCCGTTTGCCCAGCGCCTCCTCAAAGGAAACGGTGTTGTACTTGACCGCGTCCCCGTATTTGACCGGGTCCTTGTCATACACCCCGTCGACCTTGGTAGCCTTGATGATGATATCGCATTTCAGTTCCATGCCGCGCAGGGCCGCCGCCGTATCCGTGGTAAAATACGGGTTGCCCGTTCCGCCCGCGCAGATGACCACGCGGCCTTTCTCCAGGTGGCGTTCCGCCCGGCGTTTGATATACGGCTCGCAAATTTCCTGCATGGTGATGGCGGAGAGCACCCGCGTGGGATGCCCCAGGGTTTCCATTGCGTCCTGCACGGCAACCGCGTTCATGACGGTGGCGAGCATACCCATATAGTCGGCGCTGGACCTGTCCATGCCGCGCGCCGCCCCGGCCATGCCCCGGAATATGTTGCCCCCGCCGATGACCATGGCGACCTGCACGCCCATCCGGACGACTTCCGCGACTTCGCCGCATATCTTTGAAACCGTGACCGGGTCAATGCCGTATTTTTGTTCCCCGGCCAAAGCTTCGCCGGAAAGTTTGAGCAGGATTCGTTTGTATTGCGGCATGTGATCTCCTCGCGTCGCGTTATTTATGGTCAAAAGGGCGGCCCCAGTCGGCGTCAAGCACCCGGATATACTGGGAAAAGGCGTAAAAGGCCCCGTGGGCGGCGGCCAGAAAACCGGCCCTGCCGTCAAGGAATCCGGCCTTCAAAATGTAAATGCGGAAAAAACGGGCAACGGCATGACCGACGCCGCGCAGAACCCCTCCCTTCCTGCCGGAAGCGCGCAGGGCCTCCGCCCCTTGCTCCGCGTACACGTTGAGCTTGGCGAACTGGTGAAAGAAACCGGTATAGGGATAGTGAATCACTTCGCCCCTGCCGATATGCTCGAATTCCCCCATGGGGTGATAGTGGATGTGCGCATCCTGGGAGAACGTGACGAACCCGGTCTTGAACACCCGGAGGATATGATCGGGATACCATCCGCCGTGTTTCATGAAACGGTCGAAGTACCAGGAGCGCCGGGAAATGGAAAAGGCGGTCAGGGGAGGGGCCAGGTCGTTGTCCGCGCACATGGCGTCGCGAACGTGTTCGACTATGGCGCTGCCGAGCTCCGGGGAGCAGCATTCGTCCTGGTCCAGAATAAAAAACCAGTCGGTCGTAACCTTTCCGGCGGCGAAGGTGAATTGCCCGGCAAATCCCGGCCAGGGATTTTCAATGATCTCGGCCCCCGCGTCCCTGGCGATGGCGAGGGTGTTGTCCGTGCTGCCGCTGTCCACCACGAGCACACGGTCGCAAAAAGAAAGCGAAGCGAGACACTTCCCGATCAGGCGCTCGCCGTCTCGGGTCAGCACGACGCCGGTTATGGACGGCTGAGGCGGTATGGTGGTTGCTGCTGGCACGGTACACCTGAAAATGGGTCAAACTGTTGTGTTTGGTATAGCCGCAAACGCTCCGCCTGTCACCCGTGCAAATGCATCGGCAGTACCTCAATTTGCTTGATACTTCGTCGGGCTCGGCCCGCGTGAAGCTCATGCACGTCTTGATAGACTTCGCTCCGCGCGGAACGTGCCTTCCCGAAGTCAAATTGCGTCACTACCGATGCGTCCTTTTGTGTTTCTCGCGGGGGATAATCATCCCGCACCCGCCTGTTTTGGGTGTATGGTGTCCGCACAACCATATTGGTGAAGGAGAAAACCATGAGCTGGAAAGCCTATGAATATGACAGCCGGAAGGTTATCGGCGTATTCCCCGACGAAATGACCATGGCACGGACACTGCGCGAGACCTACGCGCCGGGCGATACATTCATCGTCGAAAATGACGACGGGCGGGAATTCGAGGCGGTCATGGACACGAGCACGGTAAAGATATTGAGCGGGCATACGCTCGTTCTCGACGAGAATGACGATATGTACGCGGACCCGGGATATACGCCATCTGACTCGTGACCTGCCGGACCATGCCGAAACCGTTTAGTGAAAGAAATATCTTTCACTAAGTTACAGTACCGGGACTACTTTTTTCTTCACAAACCCTTCCAAGCATCGACTTCATGATTATCATCTGATAACGTCCTCTGTTATACATTGTATTGGCGGCGCGGTATCAGTTTTTTGATTTTCCCCAGCCCAATGTAAGAGCGGAATTTTTTCCGGGCGCTGCCCGGTGTGGGGTTCTATTGTCTTTGCGCTATGGCGTCGCACGGGACAAAGCACCCAAAGCCAGATACGTGATAAGGAGAAATATCATGCCTTTTTCCCCGATCAAACCTGTGTATAGACCGGCCAACGCCTCCGGCCAGCGGCCTCTGAACATCATGGAAACCGTCCTGCGCGACGGGCATCAGTCCCTCGCCGCCACCCGGATGCGTCTTGTCGATATGGAACCGGAACTGGAAGCGCTTGACGAAATCGGCTACTGGGCGCTGGAGGCCTGGGGCGGCGCTACTTTTGACACCGCCTTGCGTTTTTTGAATGAAGACCCCTGGCAGCGGCTGCGCTTTTTGCGCTCCAAGCTGAAAAAAACCCCCATTTCCATGCTGCTGCGCGGCCAGAACATTCTGGGCTACAACCACTACGCCGACGATGTGGTGGAAACGTTCGTGGAAAAAATGGTCGAGCACGGCATCAGCGTTATCCGCATTTTCGACGCGCTGAACGACGTCCGCAACCTGGAAACCGCCATCAGGGCCGCCAAGAGAACCGGCGCGCACGTTCAGGGCGCCTGCGTGTATACCATCAGCCCCTACCATACGGCGCAGAATTATGTGGATCTGGCCGAAACCTTTGCTGAACGCGGCGTCGACTCCCTGGCCATCAAGGACATGTCGGGGCTTCTCGCGCCCTATGACGCCTACAACCTCGTCAAGAGCCTGAAAGAGAACCCCAAGACCAAGCACCTGCCCGTGCACATCCACACCCACTATACAAGCGGCATGGGCTCGATGACCTACCTGAAAGCCGCCGAAGCCGGCGCGGATTGCGTGGACTGCGCGTTGTCCCCCTTCGCCCTCGGCACCTCGCAGCCCGCCACGGAATCCATTATCGCCGCCCTGGAAGGCCAGCCGCGCGATACGGGCATCCGGAAAGAAGACCTGTACCCCATCGCCGACTTCTTCCGGGACGTGAAGAAGAACCTGGCCAAGGACTTCAACCTCAATACCGCCTTTGACGTGGACACCAAGGTGCTCACGTTCCAGATTCCGGGGGGGATGCTGTCCAACCTTCGCAACCAGCTCAAGGAGCAGGGCTGGGAAGACAAGTATCCGGAACTGCTCGAAGAGATGCCCCGGGTGCGCGCGGACCTCGGCTACCCGCCGCTGGTAACGCCCACCAGCCAGATCGTCGGCTCCATGGCCGCCATGAACGTGGGCCTCGGCGAACGGTACCTGATGGTGCCCACCGAGGTGAGCGACCTGGCG
>JAJBSY010000329.1 GCA_020861205.1 Deltaproteobacteria bacterium
ATGGAGACCTGCTCGCCGGTGGAAACCAGCGAATCGCATTCCGCCGGGTCCGGCGTTTCCGACCATTCGTCGGCAAGGGCCAGGAGCTTGTTGGTATCTCCCGCTCTCGCGGAAAGCACCACCAGCATTTTGTACCCCTCTTTCAGGCCCCCGAGGACCTTTTCCCGCACACGCAGCATCCGGTCACGGTCAGCCACGGAGCTGCCGCCGAATTTCTGGACCAAAATACGCATAATCGTTCCTTGTTAGTTTACGGGTTGTCCAGTGAAAATACCGTATGGGAACATAAGGCCGGTTCCGCTTCTTCCAGAAAATTTACCGCATCCTGGCCGTAGGCGGTAAGCCGCACGCGGCGCCCGACCCGGTCCGTCATGATTTCGCAGGCAAGCCTTTCCGGGGGGAGAGCATACTCCGGCAGGCGTTCCGCCCATTCGACCAGCACTAAATGCCGCTCTCCGTCCAAAAAATCAAGTAAACTTTCGTCCACGGATCCGTCTTCCTGGCGGTAAACATCAAAATGCGCGACGGGCGGCGAGGTCGCGTACATGTTGCACAACGTGAAGCTGGGGCTGGACGTTTCCGCGTCTTCGCCGCCGGGCAGGGCGGCTACCATGGCGCAGATGAGCGTGGTTTTGCCGGAACCCAGTTCGCCGTAAAAAAAAACCGGCAGAAGTCGGGAACGTTTCGCCAGAAGGTTCCCCAGGGCGTGTCCCAGGCGACAGGTGGCCGCGAGATCGGGCAGCAGGATGACCATAAAAAATCCTTGCGCGAAAAAACGAATTTCGCACATATTTTTTACCGGAGGTATCGGAAGACGGCTACCGCGTCAATAGTCTTGTTTTCCGCTGTTTCGTGCGACATGGGGAACCGCCTCGGCAATGTCGCGCGCTAGGGCTCCCCGGAATGGAAAACGCGCATCCAGGTATTCACCGGCCTTGCCGTGCATGAAGACCCCAAGGCAAACGGCGCGTAACGCGTCCTCGGGCGTGGCCGGATAGTTGACGCGCACCTTGGCGAGCAGCGCGGCGACGATACCGGAGAGCACGTCGCCGGAACCGCCGACGGCCAACGACGGCGATGTGAAGGGAGCGATAAAGATGGGGGCGCCCTGCCGCGCGATCAATGTCCCGGCTCCTTTGAGGACGACCGTCGCCCTCGTCGCCCGGGTCAGGGTGCGGATGGATGCGACGCGCGCCGCCTGGATATCCCCGGCGGACGTCTCCAGTATGTGGGCGGCTTCCCCGGGATGCGGCGTTATGCAGTCGTCTCCCCGAAGCGCCCGCAGGAGGGGGCTGCCTTTTCCGCCGCCGAGCGGATACAGCCCGTCCGCGTCGAGGATGAGCGGGGGACGGTTTTTTTCCTTGATGATGCTTTCGATGACGTCACGCGTTTCAGCGGATCTCCCTATGCCGGGGCCGACGACCAGCGCGGCCGCGTGGCCCAACTCCGTAACAGCCTTGATGCAGGCGGGAACCAGCCCGATATTCCATTTTTCCCCGGTTCCCAGCGGTTCCGTCATGATTTCCGGAAAGGCGGGCCGGATTTGCGGTTCGATCCCCCCGGGACAGGCTACCGTGACAAGCCCGGCCCCGCTACGGAGGGCGCCCAGGGCGGCCAGCGCCGGCGCGCCTGTCAGCCCCCGGCTCCCGCCGAAGATGACAACGCGCCCTCCCTGCCCTTTATGCATGTCCGGTTTGTTTTCCGGCCAGGCGGCCGGACGCGGATCCAACGAGTAAAACGATGCCGGGCGCATCGTATGCACGGCCGTGGGGATGCCGATCCGGCGGACGTGGACACTCCCGGTATATTCCCGGGCGTGGGGGAACGCCAAGCCCGCCTTGGCCGCTTCAAAAGTCACGGTATGGTTCGCCCGCACGGCTTCCGGCCTGGGAATCCCGGTAAGGCCGTCAAGACCGGAGGGAATATCCAGGGAAACAACCGGGACCGATTCCCTCATGTGATTCATGAAGCGGATCATCGCAAGTTCTGCTTCGCGGAGGCATCCGGAAAACCCGGTGCCAAGCAGCGCGTCCACAAGCAGATGTGGGGAATGGGCGATACGGCGGTACTCCGGCGGCGTTATCAGGCGATTGTCCGAAAGGGCCAACGGTATGAACGGCACGCCGTTTTTACGGGCCATGGTGATGTGGCCGCCGAGTGTCGAATCGGTTGAATCCAACGGTCTGGCGTGGCAGACTAGGACGTGATGCCCGGCGTCCAGAAGATGGCGGCCGAGCGCGGCGCCGTCGCCGCCGTTGTTGCCGCCTCCCATGATGAGAAGAATGCGCCGCTCGGGTTCCAGCATGGCGTTGATGACGTGAAAGGCTTCCCGGCTGGCATTTTCCATGAGCAGGGACGCCGGAATGTTGAATTCCTTTATACTGGCATCATCCCAGGAAGCCATTTCTTCTGGGGTCGGCAAAGGAGCGCCAAGCAGGCGGTTCGTCGCGGCGTGGTTCATCGGGGCTCCTTTTTTGATAATGCCGGATCGGGCGGGGTGGATTCCACTATCACCACGGCGGCGACGGTTTCTCTGCCATGCATCAGGGATATGTGGATACGATCGGCCCCAAGGTCGTTGAACCGGTCTCGCGCCCTATTGTACAAGCGCACATCCGGGTTGCCGGCCGGGAGATTCTTGACGGCGATATCCGCGGGCGAGATTCCCGCGCTGAAACCAGTGCCCAGTGCTTTGACAGCCGCTTCTTTGGCCGCGAAGCGGGACGCCAGGTACTGAATTTTCGCGCTCCGAAGCCGCATGAACCATGCCAGTTCGTCGGGATGCAGTATCCTGCGCGCGAAACGGTCCTCAAACCGTTCCCACGCTCGCGCTACGCGCGATATTTCCACAACGTCAATTCCCAAGCCGAGTATCATCGTGCGCTCCATACCACTGTGCGGCTTTCCCTACGACAACGAGTGCTTTAGTTGCAGACATGGTTGACGAGTTCCGTGCGGAACAAAGCGTGTCGAAATGCGCTTCGAACGGCACGAGCCTGACGCAGTATCGAGCACTTTGAGGCACGGCTAGGGCAAACGTTGACGCAACCGCTGTGTCGATATAATATCTGAGGATTATACCGTCTGACAACCTCTTATGGCGTGAAGGATTTTTTTATATGAATCTTTGCATAGTGGGGACCGGGTATGTCGGCCTGGTCAGCGCGGCATGTTTTGCCGAAATGGGAAACATGGTCACCTGCGTCGACGTGAACCCGATGATAGTGGAACGCTTGCGGGCCGGTTTCGTGCATATCTTCGAACCCGGCCTCGAGGATCTTGTCAAGCGCAACACCGCGGGGAAGCGGTTGCGGTTCACCGCTTCGCTCGAAGAGGGCCTGGAAAGCGCCGAGGTCGTCTTTATCTGCGTGGGGACTCCTTCGCGGGAAGACGGCTCGTGCGACCTGTCCTATGTTGAGACGGTCGCGGCGTCCGTGGGCCGGATCATGGAAAAGCCGCTTATCGTGGCGGACAAGTCCACGGTTCCCGTGGGGACAGCCGACAGGGTACAGGCGATAATAGCCCGGGAACTTAAGGCGAGGGGGCTTTCCCTGGTCTTTCACGTGGTGTCCAACCCCGAATTTTTGAAGGAAGGGGACGCGGTCAATGACTTCATGAAGCCCGACAGGGTGGTCATCGGCACGGAAAGCGTCGCCGCCGCGAGCGCCATGCGCGCCCTCTACGCGCCGTTCGCGAGGAGCCGGGAAAAGGTGATCGTCATGGGGACCCGCAGCGCAGAAATGACCAAATACGCGGCCAACTGCATGTTGGCGACCAAAATTTCGTTCATCAACGAGATAGCGTCGATTTGCGAACACGTGGGCGCGGATGTCCGGGACGTTCGCATGGGTATCGGCGCGGATCACCGTAGCGGGTATGAGTTCATATATCCCGGGCTGGGATACGGCGGGTCGGGCTTGCCGCCGGACGTCAGGGCCTTG
>JAJBSY010000167.1 GCA_020861205.1 Deltaproteobacteria bacterium
GTATATGGGCCTGGGGCCGGTTTACGCCGTGCCGAAGCTGATGGAGAAGACCGGCCTGAGCGTTGACGACATGGATGTGATTGAGCTGAATGAGGCCTTTGCGGCCCAGGCCATCCCCTGCATCAACACGCTGAAGCTCGACCCGGCGAAGGTGAACCCCAACGGCGGGGCCCTGGCCCTGGGGCACCCGTTGGGCGCGAGCGGCGCGTTTTTGACCTGCAAGGCGCTGAACGAGCTGGGTCGCACCGGCGGGTCCCGCGCGCTCGTGACCATGTGCATCGGCGGCGGCATGGGCGCGGCGGGGATCTACGAGATGTGCTGAATGCCCCGCCCGCATCGAGCCGGCGCGAAAAAAGCGCCGGTGATGCAAACATGCATCACCGGCGGCGGGATGGATGGGCGTCCGGTCAGTCCGCCGCCCCGCCCGCGGGGTAGCGCTGGTCGGTGGCGGCCTGGACCAGTTCCTCCCAGGAGGAGAACTGTGTGCTCTCCTTGACAAAGCTGTCCAGCAGCGCCTTGGAATACACCATTTGCTCCGCGTCCCAGTTGACGATGACCGCGCTGGAATATTGCAGCGCCCGGAAGTTGTCAAAGTTCGTGTGGGCGCGCATGAACGAATCGGTGAAGATCTCCGACAACAGTGTTTTCAGCTCCGGCGTATTGTCCACGTATTCAAAATCCATGTCATGACCTCCTCGCCATTCACCACGATTATACTTGACGCGGGTTTTGCTGTCAATGCGGCCGGGGTCCTTACCGAAGGGTTGATACAACGATCGAAACAAGGAAAGGATGGTTGTGAAAATGAGTGATTTGAGCAGGAAAGTCATTGTGACCGCCGCGCTGACCGGCGCCGTGACCCCGTCGGGTTATAACATTCCGGAAACCCCGGAAAAAATCGCGGAAACGGCGTATGCCTGCTGGAAGCTGGGCGCCGCCATTGTCCACCTGCACATGCGCGACGAGAACGGCGCGGGAACGATGGACAAGGAGCGATTCCGCAAAACCATCGGGCTGATCCGGGCCTACAAGGACTGCGACGTGGTCATCAACTGCACCTCGTCCGGCGAGGCCGCGGCCAGCGATGAGCGGCGCATGGAGCACATGAAGGAGCTCGACGGGATCGAGATGGGCTCCTATGACGCCGGAACGTTCAACTGGATGCCGAGCCAGGTGTTCATGAACTCGCCGCAGTTCCTGGAACAGTTGGGCGACGTGTACATCGAGCGGGGCATCAAGCCGGAGATTGAGATCTTTGATTCCGGCATGCTGGGCATCACCAACTACTTCGTGAAGAAAGGCCACCTGCCCACGCCGTGCCACTACCAATTCTGCCTGGGCGTTCTGGGCGGCATGCCGGCCACCGTCGAAAACCTCCTGTACCTGAAGGACAAAATCCCCGGGGGCTCCACCTGGTCGGCCTTTGGCGTGGGGTCGGGACATTTGCCGATTCTCTACGCCACGCTGGCTCTGGGCGGCCACATCCGCGTGGGCCTGGAGGACAATGTGGTCTACGGCATCGAACCGGACGGGAAAAAGGTGATGGCCACCAACGAAATGCTGGTGGAGCGCGCCGTGAAGGCGATCGAGGTGTACGGGAAAGAGCCGGCGACGTCCGCGGAGGCGCGCGAAATCCTGGGCATCAAGCCCTTTGTCCGTTAGCCCGCGGAATCCATAGGAAACAGAGGATTAATATGAAGGAAGCGCTGAAAAAACAGTTTCAGGAAAAAACCGTGTCCGCGGACGAGGCGGTCAAGCTCGTCAAGAACGGCGACGTCGTTTACGTCGGCACCTGCACCAGCACCGCCTACGCGCTTTGCGGCGCGTTGAGCGGGCGCCGGGACCTGGAGGGCGTCACCGTGGCCGGCTCAATGCTGAACCGCCCCATCCCCATGATTGACGCGGACAATCCGGACGCGTTCAAGATCAACACCTTTTTCATGGGCGCCCAGGAGCGCAAGGGCCTGAAAGCCAACATCACAGACTTCACCAGCGTGCACTTGAGCCAGGTGGACATCTGGTGCCGGGAAACCATGCCGCCGGACGTGGCCTTCTTCGAGGTGTCGCCGCCGGACGGGGACGGGTACATGAGCTACGGCGCGACCGGCGTGGCCCTGCACTGCTACCTCCGGGAGACGGCGGGCAAGATCATCCTGCAAGTCAACAGGAACGCGCCCTATGTGTACGGCGAGCACAACCTCATCCCCGTCTCGGAGGCGGACTGCATCGTGGAGGCGGACGACGACCGGGCCGAAATCCCCAACATGCCCTTCGACGACACGATCAAAACGATCTCCGATTTCCTGTTGGACCAAGTCCCCGACGGCGCGTGCATCCAGTTGGGCATCGGGGGCGTGGCCAACGCCGTGGGCTTTGGCCTGAAAACCAAGAACGACCTCGGCATCCACACGGAGATGATGGCGGACTCGCTGATGGAGCTGATGAAGGAGGGGGTTGTCACCAACAGGAGGAAGACCTTCCACCCCGACAAGTCCGTTTCGGCCTTCACGTTCGGCAGCAAGGCCCTGTACGAGTTCATCGACCACAACCCCGACATGTATTACATGCCGTTCCCCATCGTCAACGACCCCGTGAACATCGCGAAAAACGACGACATGATCTCCATCAACACGGCCATCTCCATCGACCTGATGGGGCAGGTCGTCGCGGACAACATTGCCGGGCGGCAACACAGCGCGACCGGCGGGCAGGTGGATTTTGTGCGCGGGGCGCAGATGTCCAAGGGCGGCAAATCCTTCATCGCGCTGCCCTCCGTCATCGAGAACCGGAAGGTTGGCCGGGCCAGCCGCATCGTTTCCCGGCTGCCGGAGGGAACGGCGGTGACGACGCCGCGCTCCGACGTCCAGTACATGGTGACGGAATACGGCTGCGTCAACCTCAAGCCGCTGACCATGAAAAACAGGGTGCGGGCCCTGATTGACCTTGCGCATCCGGATTTCCGCCCGCAGCTCAAGGAGGAGGCGCGGGCCGCCGGGCTGCTGTAGCGGGCGGCGGCGAGGCCCCTGGATCGGAAGAAGCCCATCAACCACGAACAAAGGAGGATCACAATGGCTGAGAGAACGTACAAGATGTACATCAACGGGGAATGGATCGACGCGGAGTCCGGAGCAATCCACAAGGACATCAACCCCTACACGGGCGAGGTGTTCGCCACCGGGCCGAGCGGCGGCACGGCCGACGCGGTCAAGGCGGTTGACGCCGCGCAGGCAGCCTTCCCCGAGTGGGCCCGCATCAACCCGACCGAGCGGCGGAACCTTCTCCTGAAAGCGGCCGACATCATCGAGAAGAGAACGGACGACCTCTTTGCTATTTTGGCGCAGGAAACCGGCTGTGCGTTCCCGGCCTCCATGGTGCAGGTCAGCAACGCGCCGGAGTTCTTCCGCGAAGCCGCCAGCCATGTGTTTGACGTGGAGGGGAAAATCTTCCCGTCCCAGAATCCGGATACCGTGAGCATGATGTGGCGCTTGCCCGTCGGCGTCGTCGCCAGCATTTCGCCCTGGAACGCGGCCTTGCTGCTGGGCCTGCGCGGCATCGTCTTCCCGCTTGCGTACGGCAACACGGTCGTGCACAAGCCCTCCGAGGCGGCCCCCATCGCCGGCGGCGTGGTGATCGCGGAGGTGCTCGAGGAGGCCGGCTTCCCCAAAGGCGTGTTCAACCTGGTCACCAACGGGGCGGGCAAGTCCCGCGAAATCGGGGACGTGTGGACCTCCGACGACCGCGTGCGCCGGATGACCTTCACCGGCTCCACGGAGGTCGGCATCCATTTGACCGTCCAGTGCGCGCAGAACATGAAAAAGATTTGCTGCGAGCTCGGCGGCAGCTGCCCGCTGCTTGTTTTGCATGATTCTTACGTGGAATACCCGGTTCGCAGGGCGATTGCCGGCCTGTACCTGCCCCCGGGGCCGGTTTGA
>JAJBSY010000453.1 GCA_020861205.1 Deltaproteobacteria bacterium
GGGCAGGACCCGTTAAAGGATCAGAGCTATTTTCTCTCTCTGGTTCCGGAAGACCGCTTGCGGCTCGCGGTTGCCCCCCTGGCGCGCAAAAGCAAGAACGAAATCCGCGCGTATCTCGCGGCCAGGGGCCTTACCCCCCCTTCGCCGGGAGAAAGTCAGGAAATCTGTTTCGTGCCGCGTGACGACTACCGGGCCTTCCTTCGTTCCCGCGCGGCGAAAATCGGCGTGAACCTGCCGGGGCCGGGGCCCGTCCTGTTACCGGACGGCACCGTGATCGGCGAACACAACGGGCTCTGGCAGTATACGGAAGGCCAGCGCCGGGGGCTGGGCATCGCCTGGAGCGAACCCTTGTACGTCCTGGGCAAGGACACCGCGACCAACGCCTTGATTACCGGCAGCGCGGCGGAACGCGGCGGTCGCGACGTCATGGCGGCGGAATGCAACTTTCTGGTCCCCTTTGCCGAGTGGCCCGAAACCGTGCATATCCGGACCCGGTTCCGCCAAACTCCCCGGCCGGCGCGGGCCGGGCTTGAAAACGGCATCCTTGCGCTGCGGGAAGAGAAACCGTCCGGGCCATACGCGCGCGGGCAGATCGCGGCGGTATACGACGCGGGTATGCGCGTTCTGGCGGGCGGGGTTATCCGTTAACGGCCGGGTGCTAAAAGACTGGCTCCCGGGTGCTTGGCGAACGCCCCTAGCGGCAGCCCGGAATGTATTCGTCGCAGCGCCTTCCGCCCGTTTTTCCGGACGTTCGCGGGGCGGTGCGCTCGTCCGGGCGCACCGAAGATGTATCTGAAAGTGGGGCAACGGCGCCTCACAGGCTGGCAGCACCCGCGCCCCACTTTTTCATACATCGGAGGTCTGTTCCGCCAGGACGAGCGCACCGCCTCCGCACCTGCTACCCGCTTGCGCTTTTTTACGGGAGGATCTCGATAGCAGCGCCGACGTCCGTATGGAAATACAACTCGTCCATTTCCTCGTCGGTCACGGCGATGCAGCCGAGCGTCCAGTCGTACCGCCAATGATCCTTTCCCAGATGCCGAAACTTCGGCCCGAGGCCGTGAATTTTAATATCCCCGCCCGGGTTCCCGCCCAGGGCGGAAGCGGTTTCCCTATCCCGTTCGTTGGGGTAGGAAACGCCGAGGTTCTTATGATACCGGCTGTTGGGATTCTTTCCGTCAACACGGTAGAGGCCTTCGGGCGTTTTTTGATCACCTTGCAGGCGCTTGGGGCCGTCCGCGTTCGGCCCGAGCGCGACGCGGTACTCGCGGAGCACCCGGCCGTCGGACAAGGCCGTCAGGCGCCGAGCCTTCTTTTCCACAACGAGTTTGTCGAACCGGACAGCGGGATCAAGCCGTTCCGCCCCGTGAGCGGCGGCTGCCCGGAAGAACGGACAGGCTACCGCGAGAAACACCGTGATTATCGCGACCGGTACGGGGAAAGAACGCTTCCTCACGTCCCCTCCCCTTTTTCCAGGATTGCCGTAACCGCTTCGGCGGCACGGCGGGTTCCTCCCCGTCGGGGCGCGATGTACGCCGCAACCCCCCGCCGAAGACTTTCGGGATCAACCGGTTCATGAAGCGCCGCGACCAGGGCCGGGCCGAGCGCGGCCGCATCCGGCACGCGCATCCCCAGGCCGGTATCGAAAAATTCTTCTCCGACCCAGGCAAAATTCTTCCAGTGCGGGCCGATTACGGGTCTGCGCCCCTGCCCGGCGGCTTCCAGAAAGTTCTGTCCGCCGAGTTTCGCAAGGGATCCTCCGACAAAAACGGCATCCGCCCGTCCGTAGAGCGCGGGCAACTCGCCGAAGCGGTCCCAGAGCACCGCCCCCCCGGGCCGGGCGACGGCTCCTTCGGGTTCCATGGCGGAGACGGCCGCCGCCTTTCCCGGGCCGAACACCTTTTCCAACAAGGTTTTCCAGGCCGGAACCCGTTCCATGTGGCGAGGCGCCACGACGACCGACGCTTCCGGCGCGGCTTCCCGTAAATAGCGCAGAACCTGCTCCAGGAGGGGCTCTTCCTCCTCACGGACCGAGGCCAGAAGAACCACCGGCAGACCGGCCGGCAGGAGCTTGAAAACCGGAGAATCACGATCCGCCGGAGGAAGGGCGGCCGGTACGCCGTCGAACTTCATGTTGGGCATGACCGTGACGCGTTCGGCCCCGAAAAGCGCGGCGAACCGCGAGGCGTCCGCGTCGTTCATGGCCAGGATGCGGGCGGGGGCGATTTTTTTCCATAACGACCCGAACCAGCGATACCCCGCGTAGCTCTTTTCCGTCATTCTGCCGTTCACCGTCAGCAGGGGAACACCCTTTTCCGCGCAGGCGGCCATAAGCCCGGGCCAGAGTTCCGTTTCCAACAGCACCACGGCCTTCGGCGACGCGTATTCCAGCGCCCGGCGGATAGTCTTCGGCTCGTCCAGGGGAAAGACGCGGACCGCGATTTCCAGCCCCGGCCACGCGGTTTCACCCTGTTCCTTCGCGGCGGCGAGAACATCCAGCCCCTGCCTGGTGCAGCTCGTGCATAAAACGGATAGCCGCCGTTGCGGAGCGTTGCCCGCCAAAACGGCCAACTCGCCCAGGAGCTGCCGCACGAGAAACGATTCGCCGCCGGACGCGGCCTGGATCCAAAGATCCGTTTTGAACGGGGGTTTCCAGGCCTCGGGCACCATGCGCATGGGAAAGTCGTCCCGCAAGCGTTTGTGGCGGGCCACGAAAGGACGGGCCAGACGCCAGAGAAACGCGTATTCGCGCAGGAGAACAGGATGACCGCATGATTTTTTCATCGATGCTATCGGCTCCGCAAGCAAGTAGGCCCTTGAGAAATCCCCGGGAAAGAGACTCGGGGCGAGGCGCTGGGCGTTTATTTCCTGTGCCGCGTTTTGCGTTCGTCGGCCGCGCCGAGGGTGACGAGGCGATCGATAAGCCGCTCGAAGGAGATGCCTTCCACGGCCGCGGCCTTGGGCAGCAGGCTGTTGGCGGTCATGCCGGGGAGACTGTTCACTTCCAGAAGCACCGGCACGCCGTCTTCGCGGACGAGAAAGTCCGCCCGGCTGTAGTCGGAAAGTCCCAATACCCGGTGCGCGGCCAGCGCGGTTTCCCGCACCCGCTTTATGATGGCTTCCGGCAACGGCGCGGGACAAATTTCCTCGACCGCTCCCGGCGTATATTTTGCCACATAGTCGAACACGCCGCCCGAGCCGGTTTTGGGCTTGATCAGGATGGGGGGCAAGGCCCGGGTACCCCCGGAGAGCTCGTCCAGAACGCCGCAGGTCACTTCGAGGCCGACCACGGCGGGTTCCACGAGGTATTCGCCGCCGTTGGCAAAAAGACGGTCCAGCGCGGCTTCCAGGTCTTCCGGCCCGGCGACGCGTTCCATTTCAAGGCTTGACCCGCCCGTGTTGCGCTTGATGAAGACAGGGTAGGCGAAGGGAGGCTGCCAGCCTTTTTCCGGGCG
This sequence comes from Deltaproteobacteria bacterium, assembly GCA_020861205.1. Classification (GTDB taxonomy): domain Bacteria; phylum Desulfobacterota; class Desulfovibrionia; order Desulfovibrionales; family Desulfovibrionaceae; genus FLUQ01. The sequence continues at coordinate 3,456 of JAJBSY010000453.1, forward strand.
GGCGGTCAACAGGGTCCAGTCCGGCGTCAACAGGCCGTTTTGCCGAAACAGCTCTTTGGAAGCCGCCTTGTTGAGGGCGAGGAAGGACCCGGCCGGGCCCGATCCCTGGTACGGGCAGCCGACCGTTTCCAGCATGGCCTGGATAAGGCCGTCCTCGCCGGGTGACCCGTGCAGGGCGATAAAGGCGAAATCGGCTTTTTGGGCCGCTCCGGTCAAACCGCCCAGGCTGGTCGCGGGATCAAACCGGGTGACCGTGTGCCCCAGGCCCTGGAGGACCTTACCGATCATGCCGCCGGAATTGAGCGAGACCTCACGCTCGCTTGACCAGCCGCCCAGAATCAAAAGTATGTTCATTCAAATCCACCTTCAGGCGGCGGGAAAGCGCCGCCTCGATGTCCTTCCCCTGGTTGTGCAGGTACAAGATGCTGGCCTTGGCGTTATCGGTCAGGCCGTAACGGG
>JAJBSY010000320.1 GCA_020861205.1 Deltaproteobacteria bacterium
ATCATATGCTGACCCTCCTGGCTTTCTGGGCGGGGTTCGACCTCACGCTCGAATGCCGGGGCGATCTTGATGTGGACGCGCACCACACGGTCGAAGATGTCGCCCTCTGCCTGGGACAGGCGCTGCTGGAAGCCCTGGGTGAAAGAAAAGGAATCGCCAGAGTGGGCAACGCCAAAGTTCCCATGGACGAATCCATGGCGGACGTGGCCGTGGACCTTTCCGGCAGGCCTTTCCTTGTCTTGCGGGGTGACGATCTGCTGCCGGGAACCATTGCCGGCGAGGAACGCGCCCTCTGGCATGAATTCTTCAAATCGTTCGCGTCCGGCGCGCGCATGAATCTGCACGTTTCGTTTCTTTACGGTTCCAACGGACACCATCTTCTTGAATCCGCCTGCAAAGGGCTGGGGCTGGCTCTGCGTTCGGCCGTTTCCCTTTCCGGTACAAGCATCCTCAGCACCAAAGGAAGGTTGGACTAATGAAATCCTTCAGTCTCTCCCGCAGCCGTATTGTCGCCCTGATTTTCGCATCGCTGGTCATCGGCCTCTGGGGATGCGCTTCGCCCAGGCAGGGTCCGGAGCTGCCGGAAGTGAATATCGGCGTCGCGGAATTCACCCAGCCGCATTCAACCTTGGATATGCTCGCCGGGTACATGGCGGAGAACGCCCCGCGCGTGCCGCCCAAGACCCTGACAGAGCTTGACGCGACCCTCATTGACGTTCTGCGCAAGGAGACGAAACGCTCATACGCCCCCGCAGATAGCTTCCTCGGCTGCCGCAACGCCAAAGCGCCCGGCCAGACCGGCGGCCGCGTCGCGGCCTTCAAACGCTGGATCGCGGTCGGCAACTGCATGAAGGTTGATTTCCTGCTCGTCCCGCAGGTTATCGAACTCCACGAACGGGAGGGCAGCGAAGCGGGCGTCACCCGCCCGGCCGGCGTCATCCTGGACTTCTTCCTTCTTGACGTGAAAAACGCGGTCCTCACCAGCCGCTCCCATTTTGACGAAACGCAGACCGCCCTCGCGGACAATCTGCTGGATACCGGCAAGTTCTTTTCACGCGGCGCGAAATGGATAAGCGCCATGGAACTTTCCCGCGAAGGCATGGTCAAAGCGGTCAAGGACATGGGCCTGTGATCATATTTCCCGCCGTCGACATCAAGGACGGCCAGGCGGTCCGCCTCCGCCGCGGCCGCGCGGACGACGTGACCGTCTTTTCACCGGACCCGGTCGCCATGGCCGCCAAATGGCAAGAGATGGGCGCGCGTTTTCTGCATATCGTGGACCTGGACGGCGCATTCGCGGGAAGCGAGGTCAACCTTCCCCTTATTGCCAGGATGCGGAACGAACTCTCCATCCCCGTCCAGGTCGGCGGGGGCATCCGCTCCCTGGAAGCCGCCCGCAAATACGTGGACGCCGGAGCGGACCGTTGCATCATCGGGACCATGGCCCTGGAGGATCCGGACGGGTACGCCGCGCTCTGTGAAACGTTCCCGGGAAAAATCGGCGTATCTCTCGACGCGGAGGGCGGCAAACTCAAGACCAAGGGCTGGGTCGCGGATTCCGGTCTGACCGTCGACGATGTACTGCCCCGCCTGGAGAAAACCGGTACCGCCTTTATCGTGTACACGGATATCGACCGTGACGGGATGCAGACGGGCGTCAACGTTGCCGCTCTGGAAGCCCTTGCGAAAAAAAGCGCCATTCCGGTTATCGCGGCCGGAGGGGTGGCGACTCTTGAGGACGTCAAGGCCCTTTACCCCCTGAGCCGGTCCGCCAATCTGGAAGGTGCGGTTTCGGGCCGCGCCCTGTATGACGGCACCCTCGACTTGCGTGAGGCCATGAACTGGATCGCGTCCCAGGAAGAAGGGTAAGGTGTGTTCGGCCGCTCCTCGCCTCGATCCGCAAAAACGGAAATCCGTTGCAAGGAGTGCGGCACCGGGCTCGAGGCCCGGCGCTCCTGCCGGGAAGTGAGCCTGTATTGCCCAAAATGCCGAACAACATCCGGCCTCGGGCAATATGCCACCCGCATGGATGCGAAACTCGAGGAATTCCTCGGCATGATCCCGAGCGACAGAGTCTGACGCGGGGCACGGATGGAAAAAACGCCGGGTATTCCCCGGCGTTTTCAGTTTGACTCCATCGCATTTACGGCGGATGGCGCGGCGTATTTCTTACGTTTGCTTACCTACACCATACCGGATTGGAGGTATATTTCGATAACCTCCGTGCCGTTCATGACGGTATAGCGATCAAAACTCACCCCGTCGAAACCGTCAAGCATGACGTTCCGTCCCGCCGCGGTCCATTCTCCGGAGTAGGACGCCGCGTCGCCCTGATCGCCCGTCACCACCACGGCGTTGAACCCGTTGGCGCCCTTGAAGCCTTTCGCGTCAAGGCTCGCCAGGAGCTGGTCGATATCAAGCGTTCCCGCGTTTCCGTCCTCGAGATCAAGATGCAGCGTTTCGAAGTTGACGGTGTTCGTCGCGGTTATCCCGCCGAGCGAGCCGCTGCCGCTCAGCGCGGACGCGAGATCGTGGCCGAGGGAGAGCACGTCGCCGAGCTGTCCGGTTGCCGCGTCAAAGGCGTCGTTGTCGCCGCCGTCGAGCTTGGCGCTGCCGTACACCTGTTGGCCGGTGCCGTCGAGGCGCATCACGTCGTTGCCGAGGCCGAGGTCCACAAGGCTGTCTCGAATGGCGCCGTTGACCACGACCGTATCGTCGCCTTTCCCGGTTTCGATGCGGCTGCTGCCCGTCATGGCCGTGCCGCCGGTTCCGGTGATGGTGACCATGTCGTCGCCGCTCCCGGTCAGGACCGTGGAACCGGTAAGCCCGGCCGTGGTCCCGCTGATCCGGATTACGTTGTCGCCGTGGCCCGCGTCGATGGTCGAGTTGCCGACCGCGTACCCGCCGTTGCCGGTGACGCTGATCGTATCGTTCCCGTCGCCGCTGGTGATGGTGCCGTTGCCCATGCCCTGCGCCTTGCCGGTCACGGTCACGGTATTGTCCCCATCGCCCGCGTCGATGCTCGACCTGTTCATCCCCCACGAGGACGTGCCGGTGACGTTGATCGCATCGTTGCCGCCGCCGGTGGTGATGGAACTCTCGCTCTGCATCCCGGCCGCGCCGGAAACGCTCACCATGTTATGGCCGCCGCCCGCGTCGATGGAAGCGTTATTCTCCATCCCGTAGGAACTGCCGCCCGTTACATGGATGATGTCATTGCCATCACCCGCGAGAAGGCCCGCGTACTCCGCAAGCCCGCGAGCGGACCCGGACACGGTGATGGTATTGTCGCCATTCCCCGCATCCACTTTGGCGTTACTGACGACACCCGTTCCGCCGGAACCGTTTATGGTTATCGCGTCGTCACCGTCGCCGGTCCGGACCGTGGCATATAGTTCCATACCATTGGACCCGGTCACGAAAACCGTGTTCTTGCCGTCACCCGCATCGATGAACGCCGAGTTGGACATCCCGGCTCGGCCTTGGGTTTGCACCCTGATCTCGTCGTCTCCCGACCCGGTGGTGACCGAAGCATACGAGAGGCCGTACCGTCCGTCCTTGCCGGTAACGCTGACGGAGTTGTCGCCGTCTCCGGCGTCGACGAACGAAACTTGCCCCGCGCTCATGCCGATGGCGCCGCCGTCCAGCACGATCGTGTCGTTGCCGCTGCCGGTTATGACGCCGCTGTTGTTGTGCAGCGACCATTGGCCTGACAGGTACACCACGTTGTCGCCCTCACCCGCGTTGATCACCGAGTAGTTGTACAACGCGCTTTCGCCGCCCTTGACGGTGATCACGTCATTGCCGCTTCCGGCCGTGATCGTGGTCTGGTTCGTGGCCACGTTGGTCGTGCCGAGATCCAGCACGTTGTCGCCTTCGCCAAGGTCGATCTCCATGCCCAGTTGCTCGCG
>JAJBSY010000288.1 GCA_020861205.1 Deltaproteobacteria bacterium
GTTTCGGACGGCGTCCGGCGGCTCTCCGGCTGTTTGATACGGCCGCTACCGTAGCATGTTCCGGGTCAGGGTGGTAAATGCCTCGTCAACGCCCGCTCCGGTTTTCGCGCTGGTATGCAGGACGGTGATACCCTGTTCGACGAGGGGAGCGAGCATGGCGTCGGTAATTTCCCATTGATCTTTCAGGTCGGCCTTGTTGACGAGCAGACAGGAGGGGATGTTCCCGGCGATATTGACGGCGGCTTCGGCCAGGGAGATCGCCATTTCAAGCGTTTCCTTACGGGTGCCGTCGGCGACGACAAAAAAGCCCATGGCCCCGCGAAGATAGGCGAGGTTCACGTTCGTGTAGATGTCTTTTCCTTCCATATCCCACAGAACCAGCGTCACGTCGGTACCGTCGAGAGACAGTATTTTCTTGCTGATTTTGACACCGACCGTTGAAAGATATTTATCGGAAAAGAGTGAATGCACGTACCGCTCAACGAGGGAAGTTTTCCCCACGGAAAAGCCGCCGAGCATGCAGACTTTTTTATTGATCATAAGAAGGTTGTACCTTTATTCGCTATCGTCGAAACATTTCGGGCTTGGCGGACGGGGAGAGGGCGAAGTGCACCCGCAGTTCGATCCGCCGGCTCGCCTGGTCGCCGGTTCTGGCGGGGCTTCCCGTCGTGGCGGCGCTCCCCGCGCGGGGATATTCCGACCCCATGCCGTACATGGCGACAGGCATACTGGAGCCCCGCGCGTAAAGCATGGCGGCGACCGTCCGCGCGCGGGCCTGGCTGATTTCGTAGTTCCGCCGTTCGTTCCCGAGCGTGTCGGCGTGGCCGTAAATGGTCAGGGTGGCGGAAAAGCCCATTTGTTTCGTTATATTTTCCAATTCCACAAGCGTGTCAATTGCTTTTTTTAATGTCGGCATGTCGGCCGGCAGGGGAGTGTCCTTGCCCAGCGGGAATTCGATGACAGCGTTTTCCACTTCCGCGATCATGAAGGATATGCGGTCCATCATGGGATCGCGCACGCCGCTTACGTCCACATGCTCGACGCCGGGAATGGCGCGCGCGTCCTCGCGGGCGGAGACTATCCAGGACATGGGCGCCCTGCCCGTAAAGGTAAGCTTTCCCGTATCGTCGAAGACCATCGTGACGGTATCCGGCGGCTGTATCGAGTGTTTGACCCGGCGTATGACGATGGACGGATCATAGGAGATGAAAGGAATAGCCCTGATGGTGAACCGGTCCGGGTCCACCCCTTTGTCGCGCAAGACGGCAGCCGGGTCGCGGGTGAGCGCGTCCTTGAGGATGAACAGTTCCCACGGGGCCTCGGGTTTCTCGTCGACATGCACGACCATGATGCCCGGCTCGTCGCGCAAAATCCCCACCGCGTCCCGCATGGACGTTCTGAACGCTTCCTGCTCGGCCGCAATACGCGTCTGTTCCGCCAGGGACCGTTCCTTCGCGTAGTAAAGGTAGCCCGATCCGGCGATGACGGCCAGCAGAACCGCGACAGGCAAAAGTTTTGCCCAGAGCGGAAGCGGTTTGTCTTCATCCGTGAAGTGGGAAAGCAGGCAGGACTCCAGATAACGGACGGAATCCGCGAAAGGCTCGGTATCCCCGTTGAAGCCCTCGAGGGTGTCGGCATACTCCACGAGCATAAGTTCCAGGGTGGCGCGCAGCTGGGTGTGAAAATCCGCCGGCGGCGTTCCGCGGACGACGCAGGCGAGGTACGCCTGGGTCGTTTTCTCGATGAAGATGGTGAATTCACCCATCTGCAATGAATGCAGGTTTTCTTCTTTGCCGCCCGCGAAGCAATCGCGCACAAAATCCTGGATGGCCGTCAGCATGGCGGAAACCATGTCCGCGTCCTGCGACTCCACGCTGTCGTTGGCCACGTGCGAGAGGACGAGGCCGGTTTCGCTGTGGATGAAGAACATCTGCTCGACCCGGTACACCAGGGTGTTGAGCATGACGATTTCGCTGAACGGCTTGCCCGACCGCATGGCCTCGAAGCGCCAGCGCAGCCCTTTCCAGGAAAAGGCCATTTCCACGCTTTTGCTGAAGCTGCCGAGCATGGAGCGGAAACCTTCCGCGATGGATTTCCGGATGGTGGGGCCCATGAGCGGAAAAAGCGCGTTGACGAAATCGTTCCGGCGATTGTGGAGCGAGGATTTGACGATCGCGTCCACCACGGGCTCCATCGCCAGGGAAAGCCCGGGATCTTTCCCGGACCGGGCGAGAATGGCCTCCGCCAGGACACTGCTGACTTTTTGCGTGGTATACTGGGGATTTTCCAACGCGGCGGCTATCCTGTCGATAAGCGCTATTTCCCGCGAAAAGAGCAGTTCGCGCAACTGCAGGATATCCTTGTCGGCGGGGAGCGGAGGAATATCGGAGGCCGCGCCGTCCGCCGTCCGCGACGTGTTCCCTTCGCCGGGCGGAGGAACCGCGGAAGACCCGGATCGGACATCGCCGTGGCCGGTATGTGACAAAATATCACTATCCGACATGGTTACGATCCGGCGGTATCGGCTTTCCCGTCTTTCTTATCGGTCAAGGGAGCGTTTTCCGTGCTTTCGGAAAGGGAAATATCCCCCGCCAGTTTGACGGCGTTTTCCGTGAACAGGGCCGACAGCGCGGACCGGGATACGAGGTCGTTACGCAATTGCGCGGCAGTGCGGGACAACGCCGCGAGGGCGTCTTTGTATTTTTCTTCCGTCGTGGCGGAAAGCCTGGCGCTTTCGGAAAGGAGCAGCTGGCGCAACTCCTGTTCGGCCGTATCCAGTGTCGAGGAAAGAGCCGCCAGTTTGCGGTCGAACGCTTCCTCTTTTTTAAGGAGGTCCTTGGTGAGCTGCGAGAGGGCTTCATCCCGTTCGCGTTTGTCCAGCTTCAGCGCGTCGACGCGTTCCTTCTGTTCCGCCTTGATGGCGTCCGTCCGTTCGCGCTGCTCATTTTTAAGTGCGGCGGCCCGTTCGCTTTTTTCTTCCTTCAGGCGGTGGAGGAGGGATGCCGACTCGCTTTTCATAAAGTTTTCGAGTGATTCGACCCGGTTTTTCACAATGTCCCGCAAATCGGCTATTTCCTGATTGAACCGCTCCTCCTGGCGCAGGATGCGGTTCTCCAGATCCTTGAGCTGCGTCCCCATCAGGAGTTCGCGTACTTGTTCCATGGATGAATTATTTTCAGGAGCGTTGTTGGGCATGGTTCCTCCATATTGACCCAGGCGCCGGAAAGGCGAATTTTATATACGGAGCGATGGCAGATTTTTATACCAATGATTCCATCAAGCTAGCAAACTAACATAGCGCATTATATTATAAAAGTCGAAAGAGTTTTTTTGTGCTATTCTAAAAGGCTTGCAAGGGCTTACATGGCGTAACATGCCGGTTCCAATGATATTTTCCCTGAGCCGGTATGGAGGCCGGCCAAGCGAAGCAAACGCGAAACGATCGTACCTTGGGTGCGGAGCAGCAGAGGCTCAACCCACGCCCTGGTTGAGCTTTTAGGGTCCGCGCTGTATGAAACAAAAATACCCGCTCCCTTGAGGAGGATAGCTATGGCCGTAAATCCGAAAGCAGGGACACTCGTTCCCGAATCCGAACGTCTTGACGTGGCGGCGTTGTTGCGCGCCTATGCATCGGCGGTGCCCGACCCCGCCGTTTCCGCCCAGCGGGTCGCGTTCGGCACATCCGGGCATCGGGGGACATCCCTGAATGCCAGTTTTACGGAATCGCACGTCCTCGCCGTGACCCAGGCCGTGTGCGATTACCGGGCCGGAGCCGGGATCGGGGGACCGTTATACCTTGGCGCGGACACCCACGCGCTGTCGTCCGTGGCGGCGGAAACCGCTCTCGACGTTCTGTGCGCCAACGGTGTCGCGGTTCACGTGCAGGAAGGCGGCAAACCCACGC
>JAJBSY010000392.1 GCA_020861205.1 Deltaproteobacteria bacterium
CCCTCAACCTCGAGTCCAAGGGCAAAATGGCGCGTACCCATAAAATTCACCTTCCGAGCGGGTTTGATGCGGATACGTGCAACGCGAGCTGGGACCAGGAACTCAAACCCCGTGTCGTCCATGGGGAGGACCGGGTCAACCTGGATAAGGAAATGGCTCTGATGGCCAAAACGAGCCTGCAATACAACGCGCTTACCACGGTGATGAAAAGCAGCTTTGACGGCATCAAGCAGATCATCGCCGAAGGAGGTAAGGTCTGATGGATTTCATGACCGCCCTTGATATCGGCGCGTCCGCGCTGACCGCGGAACGGACGCATATCAATATTATATCCATGAACCTGGCCAACGCGAAGACCACGCGCACGGCGGAAGGCGGCCCGTACCGCAGAAAGTCCGTATACCTGGCGGCCACGGAAATAGACAGCCCCTTCTCGAAAAACATGCAGACCGCGTTTGACCGCGATTTACGCGGCGTGCGGGTCGAGGGGATCGCCATCGACAAGCGCCCGCTCAAGATGGTGTACGAGCCGGGCCATCCGGACGCCAACGAAGAAGGGTACGTGGCCTATCCCGACATCAACGTCGTGGAGGAAATGGCCAACCTCATGACCGCCCAGCGCGGGTATGAGGCCAACGTAACCAGTATCGACACGGTCAAGGCCATGTACGCCAAGGCCTTGGAACTCGGCCGTAGCTGACGGGAACGGTAAAGGAGACCAGCATGAGCATTCAAAGCGTGGGGCTGAAAGCGTATACCAACGCCCTGTCCAACTTTGCGAAGACGGAAAAGGCCATCAGGTCGTCCACCCTTCAAAAACCCGACGCCGGGGCGCCGTCGCCGTTCGCGGACACGCTCAAGGATTCGTTGGCCAAGGTGAACGACCTGCAGCAGGAAAAAAAGGCCATGATCGCCTCCTTTGCCTCCGGCGAGCAGCAGAACGTGCACGAGCTGATGATAAGCCTGCAAAAAGCGGGGCTCGCCATGAACATGACGACCGCCGTCCGCAACAAGGCCCTGGAAGCTTACAAGGAACTGGCGAGAATGCAGTTCTAAGCTATGGCGCACTGTAGCTTTATAGTAATGATGTAACGGAGAAGAACCATGTCCGCCCTAAACGAAGCCCTCGCACGCATCAAGGATTTCTGGTCGCGCATCACCCTGTCCCAGCGTATCATCATCGGTGTCGTGGCCACGTTCTGCGTCGCCATATTTTTCGGTCTTATCCTGTGGCTCAACAACCCGGATATGCAGGTGCTGTACGCCAACCTCAACGCGGAGGATGCCGGGCGCGTCGTCAAAAGCCTGGAAGACCAGGGCATTCCCTTCCAGCTCGGCGAAGGCGGCACGGCCATCCTGGTGCCCGCGGACAAGGTGTACACCTTGCGGATGAAGATCGCGGGCGAAGGCACCATCCAGGGCCAGGGCCTGGGGTTCGAGGTTTTCAACGAGGTGAAACTCGGGCAAACCGAGTTCGTGCAGAAAATCAATTACCAGCGCGCCCTGCAAGGCGAACTCGCGCGGACTCTGGCGGCGTTCCCGGCAGTTGAAAACGCCCGCGTGCACCTGGTCATGCCGGCCCGCTCCCTTTTCATCGAGGAACAGCAGAAACCTTCGGCTTCCGTCGTGTTGAAGATGGCCGGCGCCAGCAAAATGGACCAGAAAGACGTCATGGCCATCGTCAACCTGATGACCATGTCCGTGGAAGGGCTGGACAAAAGCCGGATATCCATCGCGGATACCTCCGGGAAAGTCCTGTACCAGCCGAATGAGGAAGGCGCCTTGCAGCTTTCCGGCACCCAGGTGGAAATGACCAACGCGGCCCAGGCCCGCTTCGAGCGCCGCATCGAAGACCTTCTGACCCCCATGGTGGGGCCGGGCAAGGTCAAGGCCACCGTCAACGCGGAGCTTGATTTTTCGCAGCGCACCATCCGCAAGGAAATGTTCGACCCGGAATCCGTCGTGCTGCGCTCCGAGGAACGGAGCGAGGAATCGCGCCAGGGCAGCGCCAACCTTGACTCCGGCGTGCCGGAAACCAACTTCCGCGGCGACGGGTTCGGCGGAACCCAGTCCGCTTCCCAAAGTACCCGCGAAACCCGCAAAAGCAATTTTGAAATCAACCGGGAAGAGCACAATATCGTCGCCCAGATGGGCGCGGTAAACCGCTTGAGCGTGGCCGTCATTGTTGACGGCGTCTACGAAAAGGACCAAAATGGCAATACTGTCTACGTGCCGCGTTCCGAAGACGACCTGAAGCGGATCCGCCAGCTCGTTGCCGGCGCCGTGGGCTTTGACTCCGCGCGCGGAGATGTTATTGAAGTGTCCAGCGTGCAGTTCAGCGACATGGAGCAGGAAATTCCGGCCAACATCGCCGACGTGATTACGGATTACACCCTGCGCCTCGGCAAGCCTTTCCTGAACGCGCTGCTTATATTCCTCTTCCTCATGATGGTCGTGCGGCCCGTGGTGATGGCGTTGATCCGGCCCAAAGTGGAAGGCGAGATGGTCATCGAGGGCTTCGAAGGCATTCCGCTGCCCTCCGGCGACGAGCGGCTGGCCCTTATCGACGGCAGCGACGAGGCTGTGGAAGCGCTCGCCATGCTGGAAAAGATCGAGGATATCAAGGCTCACGCCATTCAGCTCTCCGAGCAGAACATGGAGCAGGCCCTTGGCATCATCCGAAGCTGGCTCCGGGAAGCGGAAGCGGCGTAAGAAGAACGCGCGAGAAGAAAGCGGGAGCGCCCCTAAAGGGCGCCCCCTTTCCCGCATAAACGGATTGCAAACCCACGGTGCTGGCCCGGTCCGTCCGGAGCGACGGCAGGAGGTTACGTTGTGTCTCAAGTCACCGACGCCAAAAACCTGACAGGTCCCCAGAAAACGGCCGTTTTGCTGTTGAGCCTCGGGGACTCCTTTGCCGCGGAAATTTTCAAACGCATGGAGCGCCAGGAAATAGCCCAGGTTTCCAAAGCCATCATGGAAATGGAAACGATCGACAAGGAAGTGGTCGAGGACGTGCTTCGCGAGTATCACCACGCCCTGGTCACCGGGCAGGAAATGGTGCGCGGCGGCGAGGATACCCTCCGCAGGCTTCTGGCGGAGAACCTGGACCGCGAAACCGCGAAATACGTCAGCGATCTGCTCAGCCTCGATACCGGCCCCCTTCCGTTCCGCGAGCTGGACAACGTCAGCCCGCGCGTGCTTTCCCAGATTTTGCGCAACGAGCACCCCCAGACTCTGGCCCTCATCGTGGGGCACATGCAAACCGATCAGGGCGGTTCGCTTCTCCAGGCGTTGCCCGCCGGCGTTCGCGCCGAGGTGCTCATGCGCCTCGCGAAGCTTGAGGCCGTCCCCGAGGAAATGATCATGGCCGTGGACAGGGTGTTGCAAAGCCAGCTCATCGCCATGGGCGGCAAAGAAGGCAAAAAGGTCGGCGGCGTCCAGGCCGTCGCGGAAATCCTCAACTCCGTCGATCGCGCCACCGAAGAGGAAGTGCTTTCGGAAATCGAAGAGCAGTCCGCGCAGATGGCCGAGGAAATCCGCAATCTCATGTTCGTGTTCGACGACGTCGCCGACCTCGACGACCGCGCCATACGCGAGGCGCTCAAGGAAATTTCCAACGAGGACCTTACCATGGCGTTGCGCGGCTCCAAGGAAGACATGCGCGAAGTATTCTTCCGCAATATGTCCGAACGGGCCGCCACCATGATCCGGGAAGACCTGGAAATTATGGGTCCCACGAAGCTTTCCGACGTGGAAGCGGCGCAGCAGAATATCGTCAAGGTCGTCCGCCGCCTGGAAGCGGAAGGCCGCATCATGATAGCCAGGGGCGCCAGCGATGTCTTTGTCTGATAATGACGGCAAGCCCAGGAC
>JAJBSY010000257.1 GCA_020861205.1 Deltaproteobacteria bacterium
CGGGGTATATCCTTCGGCCAGGAAGTCATCGCCTCAAGCCTGAGCAGCAGGACCAGGCTCCCCGAGGCGGACGTGGCCAGCGAACTGGGGGGGGAAGACGCGAAACTGACCTTTTTCAAAGGCGGCCTCGACCAGCGGATGAATGAAACCTGCGCCGGCGGCACGGGCGCGTTCATCGACCAGATGGCCGCGTTTATCCAGACGGACGCCTCGGGCCTTGACGCCCTCGCCCAAAAACACACGACCATCTACCCCATCGCCTCGCGGTGCGGGGTCTTCGCCAAAACCGACATTCTGCCGCTTCTCAACGAAGGCGGCTCCCGGGAAGACATCGCCGCCTCCATCATGCAGGCGGTGGTCAACCAGACCATCAGCGGGCTCGCGCGCGGCCGGGCTATCGAAGGCAAGGTCGTTTTCCTCGGCGGCCCGCTCACCTTTTTGCCCTCGCTGCGCGACCGCTTCGTCAAGACCCTCAAACTGGCGGAGGAAGACGCCATTTTCCCGGAATACGCGGAATTCTTCGTCGCCATCGGCGCGGCCCTCCACGCCCGGGAGACGGAGGCCAGGATTCGGCTGGACGACCTTCTCCGCAAGCTGGAGGCCTTCACCGGGAACGAGGCGGGGCATACCTTGCCGCCTCTTTTCAAGGGCCCGGAGGAAAAAAAGGAATTCACCGACCGCCATTCAAAGCAAAAAGTCGTGCGGTTCCCTCTGGATCAGGCCCACGGCAGCGCCTGGCTGGGCTTCGACAGCGGTTCGACCACCCTCAAGGCCGCGCTTATCGACGATAAGGGCAGGCTGCTCTATTCCTACTACGGGCCGAACAAGGGCAACCCCCTGAGCGCCGCCGTCAAGGTCCTGGAAGAAATCTACACGCAAAAAAACCCCGACCTTTTCATCGAGGCCACGGCCGTCACCGGCTACGGCAGCGCGTTGCTGAAAGCCGGTCTTCGCGCGGATATCGATGAAGTGGAAACCGTCTCCCACCTGACGGCGGCGAGGTTTTTCGAGCCCAGGGTCTCCTTCATCCTGGATATCGGCGGCCAGGACATCAAGTGCCTGCATATCAAGAACGGGGCCATCGACCAGATTCAGTTGAACGAGGCCTGCTCGGCCGGCTGCGGTTCGTTTCTCGAAAATTTTTCGGCCTCGCTCGGCATTTCTCTCGGGGACTTCGTGGACCTGGCCCTGAACGCCAAAAATCCCGTGGATCTCGGAACCCGCTGCACGGTGTTCATGAACTCCAAGGTCAAACAGGCCCAGAAAGAAGGCGCGAGCGTCGCGGACATCGCGGCCGGGTTGTGCTATTCCGTCATCCGCAACGCCTGCTACAAGGTCATGAAGATCAGCAACGTGGCGGATCTCGGTGAATCCATCGTGGTCCAGGGCGGATCGTTTTTCAACAACGCGCTGTTGCGGGTTGTTGAAAAAGAACTTGGAAAAAACGTGATCCGGCCGAGCATCGCGGGGCTCATGGGCGCTTTCGGCGCGGCGCTCATCGCGAGGGAACGCGGATGCGAGCGCCCGATTTCCCAGCTCATCGGGCCGGAGGCCGTCGCGAACTTCACCACCAGGACCGCCACCGCCCGCTGCAAGCACTGCGCGAACAGCTGCCTTTTGACCATCACGACCTTCGCGGACAAGCGACGGTTCATCTCCGGCAACCGCTGCGAACGCGGCAACGACGACGCCCCCCAGGACCTCCCGAACCTCTACCAATACAAATACCGCCGGCTTTTCGAGCAGTATGTTCCGCTGGAAAGGGCCAAGGCCAAACGCGGCGTCATCGGGCTTCCCCGCGCGCTCAACATGTATGAGAACTATCCTTTGTGGTTCACCCTCTTCACCACCCTGGGGTACAGGGTGGAACTTTCCGCCCCAACGTCCAAAAAACTGTTTTTCAAAGGGTTCGAAAGCATACCTTCCCAGACCGTGTGCTACCCGGCCAAACTCGCTCACGGGCATATCGTGGATCTCGTCGAGCGGGGCGTGGACGCCATTTTCTTTCCCTGCATCACCTTCGAACAGAAGGACTTCGACACCCAGACCAACAATTACAACTGCCCCGTGGTCACGGGGTACCCCGAACTCCTGGCCCGGAACGTGCCGGAACTGGCCCGGGCGGGGATCCCGTTGATTCACGAATTCCTTCCGCTGGACAGGGAAATTCTCGGCACGCGGCTACGCGGCATTCCTTTCTTCTCCCGCATCACCGCCCACACCATGGACCATGCCGTCCGGCGGGGCTTCGACGCGATGGAGGCCTTTAAAAAGGACATGCGGGAACAGGGCGAAAAGGTCTTGCGGCAGCTCGAGGAGCGGGGCAAGTTCGGCGTCGTCGTTGCGGGGCATCCCTACCACACGGACCCCGGCGTCCACCACGGGATCGCCGAGCTCATCACCTCCTGCGGCATGGGCGTGCTGACCGAAGACTCCGTCGCACACCTCATGCCCGACCCCGGCACCCTGCGCGTAGTGGACCAATGGACCTACCATTCGCGCCTCTACCGCGCCGGCGCCTTCGCCGCCACCCGGGACAACCTCGCCGTTCTCCAGCTCGTGTCGTTCGGCTGCGGCCTCGACGCCATTACGATGGACCAGCTCCAGGAAATCGTGACGGACCGCGGCAGACTGTACGCCCAGATCAAAATCGACGAAGGCGCGAACCTTGGTCCCGCCCGCATCCGCATCCGCTCCCTGTACGCGGCCTTGCGCGAACGCAAGGACAAAAAGCTGCAGGCCGAATCCTCCGCATCCTTCACAGGCTCCCGGGTATTCACCAAGGACATGCGGGAAACGCACACCATCCTGGTGCCCCAGCTTTCCCCCATCCACTTCAACTTCGTGGAAACGGTCATCGCATCCGGCGGCTACAAGGTCAAACAGCTTCCCAAGGTGAACCGCGAGGCCATCGACCTCGGCTTGCGGTACGTGAACAACGACGCCTGCTTCCCGGCCATCGTCATGATCGGGCAATTGCTTCAGGCCGTGCAGAGCGGCGAATACGACCCCGACCGCATCGCCCTGCTTATTTCCGAAACCGGCGGCGGTTGCCGGGCGACAAACTACATTGCCTTCCTGCGCAAGGCCCTCGCCGATTGCGGGATGGACCACATACCCATCATCTCCTTTTTCATCAGCGCGGGAGACGCCAAGGAATCCGGTTTTGAATTCACCGGCGCGATGCTGCGCAAGGCGATTATGGCCGCCTATTACGGGGACGCGCTCATGCGCCTGCTCCACCGGGTGCGTCCCTATGAGGCCGTTCCCGGCAGCGCGGACAAACTGGCCGAGGAATGGACGGGAAAAGGCAGGCAGGCGTTGCTGAAGGGCGGCGTCCTCAACTTTGACCGGACCCTGTGGGCCATGATCCGCGCTTTCGACAAGCTCCCCCTGGCGACGGAAACCAAGCGGAAGCCCAGGGTGGGCCTGGTCGGGGAGATCATGCTGAAGTACCACCCCGACGCCAACAACGAAGCGGCCAAGGTCGTGGAACAGGAAGGGGGTGAAGCCGTGGTGCCGGACATCATGGACTTCGTTCTCTATTGCCTCTACGACAGGATTTTCGCCTATGAAAAGCTGGACGGGGCCTGGAAACCCTATATAATCGGGCTCCTCAGCATCATGACGCTGGAATTCTGCCGCCTGAGTATGCGCATCGGCCTCGGGCTCAGCAAGCGGTTTACCGCGCCGTGCTCCTTCCGCGCGTTACGCAAAAAAACCCGGGGCCTCATCTCCATGGGGCACCAGACGGGCGAAGGCTGGCTGCTCACGGCCGAGATGGTCAAAATGCTTGAAGCGGACGTGCCCAACATCCTCTGTATGCAGCCTTTCGGGTGCCTGCCGAACCACATAAC
>JAJBSY010000401.1 GCA_020861205.1 Deltaproteobacteria bacterium
CGTGCGGCAAATCCAGACGCGTGACGGACAGGCGTTTTGACGAAGGCGCGGACGATTGACCGTCCGGCCGTTTTCCCTCGGCGTTTTGCGGGCGCCCTCCGCGGATGCGGTTGCCACGTCCGTCCGTGGCGCGGCCGTGTAGCCCCGGATATTTGCCGGTCCGGGCCTGCCGGTTTCGCCGGGTCATGTGACGCGAAATGGACGGGAAAGGAGCGGCGAATCAAAAAAAGTTCGCGGCATGAGAGTTCGGAGGTTTGCATTCCCTCGCCCGGTGGCGTAAAAATAAAACAGTATGTCCATATATTATAGTACGCCGGGCGCGGTAACGCGGCGGAACAGTTTTCCGCGAACCGGCAACGCCCAAGGAGCGCATCATGTCCTATACCGTTGATCCCGCCATACAGGCCGTTTTTGACAAGCTTCTCGCTGATCCCAAAATCCGGAAGGCTCTCGCCTTTATCGACCGGGACCAGGCCGACAAGGTCGCGGAACAAAAAGAAATGGTCCTCGTGCACGGCGCGCCGTTCAAGGAACGCGAAAAACGCTCGCCCATGTACAAGGAAAAACTGGAAAAATACGGGGCGGTCGACTGTTTTATAGACAAGCACGACAACGCCTTCGGGTACGTCCGGGGCGGGGCGCGCCCCGTGATCGTTTTTGAAGGGCACCTGGACACGGTGTTCCCGGAAGAAACACCGCTCGCGATTACCGAAAAAAACGGCCGCATCTATTGCCCGGGCATCGGCGACGACACAGCCGGGCTCGCCAACGTCCTCGCGCTTTTGCGGGCTGTCAAACACGCGGGGCTTGAGCCCGTGGGAACCCTTATGTTCGGCGGCACCGCCGGGGAGGAAGGCGAAGGGGATATTCGCGGGATCAAGGGCCTTCTTGAGGATCACAAGGATATCGCGGCCGTGGTCAACGTCGAGCCCGGCGCAACGGGCAACATCGTTTTCGGCGCTGTTGGTTCGCGCCGGTATGAGTTCATTTTTCGTGGCCCCGGGGGGCACAGCTGGTCCAGGTACGGGTTGCCCAGCCCCATCCACGCCCTCGGCCGGGCCATCGCCAAGATGGCCGACGTCGAGCCGCCCGCCAACCCGAAAACGACCTACACCGTAGGCACGGTCGCGGGGGGTACCTCGGTCAATTCCATCGCCCTGGAAGCCCGGATGAAGCTCGATATGCGCTCCATGGCGATGGAGTCGCTGGAAGAGCTTGAAAAAACGATGCTCAAGATCGTCGATGACGCCGTGGCCGAGGAAAACACGTTCCGCAAGGCTAGCGGGGAAAAGCTCACGGTCGAAAAAAAGAAAATCGGCGACCGCCCGGCTGGCGATCAGCCCGAGGATGCGCCCATCGTGCAGGCTCTCTGGGCGGCAATTGCAGCGATCGGCAAGGAGCCGAAGCTCCTGCCTCCCTCAAGCACCAACGCGAACGCGGCCATCAGCCGCAAGATACCGGGCGTCGTGCTGCGGACCGGCGGCGACGCGGGCGGCGAACACGCGCTTGAAGAATGGTTTGATCCCAGGGGCAGCGAGGAAGGCGTGAAAACCTCCCTGCTCATGGCCTTTGCCCTGGCCGGGCTCAAAGGGGTGACAGAGCCCATCAAACTGAAGTAAGGTGGCGTCGGACGATGATCCGAAACAGGGCGCGTTTCCCGCCCCGTTCCGGCTGATCGCCGGCACGGGGCGGGAAACACGTCGTTTTTTTCGTGACCGGCTTCGGCATCACAATGCAACCGGACTGAACGCTCACCATGATCGGTATTTCAAAACTTTACTGCGGGCAGGTTGAACCGTCCGACGCGCTTCGGTACGACAGACATTCGGGCAAGCTACCTTCCCATCTTTTGCAGTTCTCCGCCGACAAGAAACCCGTCGTCGTGTGGAACATGACCCAGCGATGTAACCTCAAATGCGTGCACTGTTACGCCCAGGCCGTCGCGGAGCGGGGCAGGGACGATATCAGCACGGAGCGGGGAAAGGCCATCATCGACGACCTGGCGGCCTTCGGTTCGCCGGTCATGCTGTTTTCCGGCGGCGAGCCGCTGGTGCGCGATGATTTGCCGGAACTCGCCGCCCACGCGACGTCCAGGGGAATGCGGGCGGTCATCTCCACCAACGGCACGTTGATCACCCCTGAAAAGGCCAGGGAACTGAAGGCCGTGGGCCTGTCCTACGTAGGGATATCCCTTGACGGCGGCGAGGAGGTGCACGACAGGTTCCGCGCGGTTCCGGGTTCTTTTAAAAAGGCCCTCCGGGGAATCGAGAATTGCCAGGCGGAAGGGCTCAAGGTGGGGCTGCGCTTTACCATCAACCGGCGGAACGCCTCGGAAGTGCCGTTGCTGTTCGATCTTGTCCGCGACCTCGAGATCCCCCGGATATGTTTCTATCATCTGGTGTATTCCGGGCGCGGGTCGGAGCTCATCAAGGAAGACCTGGACCACGCGGCCACGCGCGCGATGGTGGATTTGATCCTCGACCGGACGCGTGCGATGTTCGACGCGGGCCTGACCAAGGAAGTCCTGACCGTGGACAACCACGCGGACGGGCCGTACCTCTGGATGCGGCTGCAACGGGAAGACCCGGCGCGCGCCGAACAGGTCGAGGAGTTGCTGGGGTATAACGAGGGCAACAATTCCGGCCGGGGCATCGGCTGCATTTCATGGGACGGTTCGGTGCACGCGGACCAGTTCTGGCGGAACCATACGTTCGGGAACGTCCTGGAACGGCCGTTCTCGCAAATCTGGACGGATCCGGCCGACACGATGCTCATGCAACTCAAGGAAAAACACAAGCACGTCAAGGGCCGTTGCGCGGCGTGCCGTTTTCTTCCCATCTGCGGCGGCAATTTCCGGGCTCGCGCCGAGGCGAAGTACGGCGACATATGGGCGGAAGACCCGGCCTGTTACCTGACGGACGAGGAAATCGCGCCGCGATGACTTTTTGAACGCCTTTCCGCCTTCGGGAAAAGGATGAAGGGCCGGGGCCTTGCCGCAAAAGGCGCGCCCGGCTGATCGCACAGGAGCCACCACCATGTTCAGAGGCAGACGTTTGCGCCGCACCGGGATGCTGCGCGCCATGGTCCGGGAAACTTCCCTGAGCGCCAGGGATTTGATAATGCCGTATTTTGTCGTGGACGAGCCGGGCATGGTCCGCAAGCCCATCGCCGCCATGCCGGGCCAGTTCCAGGTATCCATCGACGCCCTGGAAGAGGATGTGGCCAGGGCGGTGGGGAACGGGCTGCACGCCTGCCTCTTGTTCGGCATTCCCGCGCACAAGAACGAGGCGGGATCCGAGGCCTACGCCGAGGACGGCATCGTGCAGCGGGCCGTCGCCCGACTGAAAAAACGCTGTTCCCAGCTCGTGGTCATAACGGACGTCTGCATGTGCGAATACACGTCCCACGGGCATTGCGGGCTCCTGAACCCTTCCGGGATGGTACGCAACGACGCAACGGTGGAACTGCTCGCCAGGATCGCTGTTTCCCACGCGCGGGCCGGGGCGGATATCGTTGCGCCCTCGGACATGATGGACGGCCGGGTGGCGGCCATCCGGACCGCGCTGGACGAGGCGGCGTTCGAGCACATTCCGGTCATGTCGTACGCCGCCAAGTTCGCATCCGTCTTTTACGGCCCGTTCCGGGAGGCGGCGGAATCCGCGCCCCAAGTGGGAAACCGCAAAACATACCAGATGGACCCGGCCAACGCGCGGGAAGCCATGCGGGAGCTGGCTGCCGATATCGAGGAAGGGGCGGACATGATCATCGTCAAACCCGCGGGGCCGTACCTGGACATCCTGGCGAAGACGCGCGCGGCCTGCGCCCTGCCCATCGCGGCGTACCAGGTGAGCGG
>JAJBSY010000280.1 GCA_020861205.1 Deltaproteobacteria bacterium
CGAGTCGGTCGTCATGGCCGCGATGGGCGGGGGGCGGAAACTGCGGGGACCGGAAGAAGACGGGGCAGCGGTGTGGTTCCTGTCCGGCATGGTTCCACCCGCGTTGCGCGCCGAGCGCGGCTGCCGGGACGGAAGCGCCGCTTACGGCAACCTTCCCGTGGCGCAGGCCTTTGATTGCGTGCTGGCCCTTTCGCTGCTGGGCCGTCCCGAATTTGCCGGGAAATTGGCCGTCTGCGAGGAGCGGAACGCTACCGTGCGCAGCCTGGTGACACTTTCCGGAGGCTCCGCGTGATGCCGTCGCCCGCGCTGACGGAAGACGACGTCCTGCATATCGTCCAAAGTTTCGCCCAGGTCTTCCGGGGCGGAGGGGGCGGCCCCGTGCGCGAGGCGTCGCTGTTCCTGCCCGTTCGAACCCTGGAGGGCTTCACGCCGGAACAGATCGAGGACACCGCGCTCGCCGCGCTGCGATTCTTCGATCTCGACCCGGTGGCGGAAGACGGGGCGGCCTTGGAACGGCGACTTCGATCAGCCGCGGCCCTTTCGGATTGGGCTCGTATCCTCCACGCGGCCTGGAAAGGCGGGCATGTCTGCTTTTATTCTTCCGGGAGCACGGGCGAGCCGGTCCCGCACCGGTACGCCATGCCGACCCTGGCCGACGAAGCCGACGTGCTCGCGGCTTTTTTCCGTTCTCGCGGACGCATCGTGTCCGTTATGCCGGTTCACCACATTTTCGGTTTCATGCATTCCGTCTGGCTGGCCAAGTGGCTCGGCGTTCCCGTCATCCACGCGCCGCCGCTCCCGCTCGCCGGTTTTTTCACCCTGCTGCGCCGGGGCGACGTGATCATGGGCTTTCCGTTCTTCTGGCAATCGCTTTTGACCGTTGTCCGCCAGGAGGGCAGGGGCGCCGCCTTGCGCTTCCCGCCGGACGTTACGGGCGTTACCGCCACCGGCCCCTGCCCGCCCTGGGTCATAGCCGGGTTGCGGGAGCCGCTGGGGGACGCGGGCGCGCCGCTCGCGGCCATGCTGGAAATATACGGGTCCACGGAAACCAACGGCCTTGGCATCCGCGAGGGCGGCACGGAATGGTACGAGCTGTACGCCAACTGGGAGACGGCTGTTCTGCCCGGCGGGGAAAAGGGTATCCGCCGTTTGCGCAAGGGGCGGGCGACGGGCGAACCCATGACCCTGCCCGACGTGGTTACCTGGCATCCCTCGGAAGACAGGCTGTTCAGGCCGGAACGCCGGACGGACAAGGCCGTGCAGGTAGGCGGCATCAACGTTTACCCGGAGAGGGTCGCGGCCCGCATCCGGACGCATCCCCTGGTGCGGGACTGCGCGGTGCGGCTGATGCGGCCCGAGGAAGGCTCGCGGCTGAAAGTTTTTATCGTGCCGGAATGTCCCCTCGACGAAGCGGCGGAACACTTCGGCAGACCGTTCCGTGCCTGGCTGGCGGAGAATCTGGACACCGCCGGCCGTCCCAAACGCGTCCGCATCGGAACGTCGCTGCCCGTGAACGCCATGGGCAAACCCTGCGACTGGGATTGACCTTTTGCGGTGAGACGTTTATAGATCGTTTTCAGGACAGACGACCATGCAACATTCTTCGCAACCATACCCGGCAAATCTCCCGGGAGCCGTTCAATCCGCTTTATCCGGGGCTTTCGGTCCCGCGATTTCCTGCGGCGTCGCCGCTTTCTCCGGTCTCCTTCTACGCGGTTCACTATAGACCCGCGCACCGGACCATTTTATCCCGTTACAGGCCGTGCGCGCCACCCCTTTGGGGTGGCCGTTTTTTTTGGGGAATTTCCCGCAATTCATTACCGGATACACAAGGAGTTTTTCATGCCCGCCTCCCCCAACCGAGTCCTCTTCTTTGACACAACGCTGCGTGACGGTGAACAATCCCCCGGCGCGACCATGAGCCTTTCCGAAAAAATCCGCATGGCCCAGCAACTCGAACTGCTGGGCGTGGACATTATCGAGGCGGGTTTCGCCGCTTCCAGCGCCGGTGATTTCGAGTGCGTCTCCACCGTGGCCAGGGAAATCACCAAGGCGCGCATAGCCAGCCTGTGCCGCACGGTCATCGCGGATATCGACCGTTCCGCCGAGGCGCTCCGCCACGCCAAGCAATCCCGGCTGCACGTCTTCATCGCCACCTCGCCCCTGCACATGGAATACAAGCTGAAAATGACGCCGGATCAGGTACTGCGGGCGACGGACGACGCCGTGCGCCATGCCGCGCGGTGCGCGGGCGACGTGGAGTTTTCCTGCGAGGACGCTTCCCGCTCGGATCTCGACTTCATGGTGCAGGTCTGCAAGGTGGCCATCGACGCGGGCGCCCGCACGCTGAACATTCCGGACACCGTCGGGTACGCCATGCCGGAGGAATTCGCGGCCAGAATCGCGTACCTGAAAGAGCGCATCCCGGACGACGTCGTTATCAGCGTCCATTGCCACAACGACCTCGGGATGGCCGTGGCCAATACCCTGGCCGCTCTCCGGGCCGGGGCGCGGCAGGCGGAAGCGACCGTCGCGGGCATCGGCGAGCGGGCGGGCAACGCGTCCCTCGAAGAGCTCGCCATGTGCCTGACCGTGCGCAAACCGTACTACGGCTATGAGCACGCCATCAAAACCGACCAGATATACCCGACCGTGCGGACCTTGTCCCGGATCATCGGCCAGCCGATACCGCTGAACAAGCCCATCGTCGGGGCCAATGCGTTCGCGCACGAATCCGGCATTCACCAGGCGGGCGTTCTGGCCAACCCGGAAACGTACGAGATAATGACCCCGGAATCCGTGGGCATTGCCAGCAACAACCTGGTTCTTGGCAAACACTCCGGAAAGAACGCCGTTAAAACCAAGCTGGAGGGCATGGGCTACCACCTGGACGCGGCCCAGGTGGATACCGTCCTCGGCGCGGTCAAGAGCCTGGCGGACAAGAAAAAAGAATTGTACGACGAGGACCTTGAAGCGCTGGTGCTCGAAGAAATATACCGGATTCCGGACAAGTACAGGCTGGTGCACATCGGGGTGCAGAGCGGGGACACGGGAGTGCCGCCCTGCGCCATGCTCGTGATGGAAATCGACGGAGTTCGCAGGGAGCACGCCGGGTTCGGCGTGGGTCCCGTTGACGCGCTGTTCAGCGCCATCGCCACGGTGACGGGCCGCAAGCCCAAACTGGAACAGTATGCCGTGAACGCCATCACCGGCGGTACCGACGCGCTGGGCGAGGTGACCGTGCGGATTTCCGAGGACGGCGCGGTCGGCGTCGGCAGGGGCTCGCACCCGGATATCATCAACGCCAGCGCCAGGGCGTACGTGAACGCCCTGAACCGCCTTGCCAAAAAACGGGAAGAGATTTCGCGGGAGCAGGAGGCGTAACCCGAGGCCGGGACCTCGGGCCGCCGAATGGACGCCCGCCGGTATCCGGCGGGCGTCGTTCGGTATGCGGGCGGGTTCGTTCCCGCGCTTGGGAGAATCCGGGGCGGGAGGGCATGAAACGCGGCGCCTTCTTTTGCGGCCCGGGTTATTCCCCGGCCGGTTGGGCGGGCTCTCCGGCGTCCACGGCAAAGGCTTCGCACAGGCCGTCGATGAAAATGTCCTCCACGGGTTTGCGTTTTCGCTGCGTGTTCCAGACGAGGTAAATGGGGATGTCCGCGATGCCCGCGCCGGAGGGGAGCTGGCGCAGGCGGCCGGCGCGCACGTCTTCCGCCACGGACTTGTCCGGGAGGCAGCCGATGCCGTAGCCGGCGTACAGGAGGCGTTTCATCTCGTCAAAGTTGTTGGTGAACGCCACCACTTCGCCGGTGAACTGTTTCTCGTCGCGGAACATGGCCAAAGGGGAG
>JAJBSY010000085.1 GCA_020861205.1 Deltaproteobacteria bacterium
CTTTATACCTCATTAATAGAATATGCCAATAACAAAACCATCGTTGAGCATCCCGGATGTAAATATTATCAGGATGATTTTTTATCCAATGCAAACATAAAAATAAACTCGATTGTTTGCCATTTACTTGAAGATATACCGAATCAATATGCAGGAATTGGATGCTCCGAAGCTGTTGAGCTTTTTTTTAAAGCTATTTTGCATCATAAGTTTGGTTATGAAAAAGATACGTTAAAGAAAAGTTTTGGGCATAACCTCTGTAAACTATTCAATAAAGTCATAAATCTAACCCAAGACAATCAAATGAGAAGCCTAGGCTATATGTTTGACAAGTTCCCGACTATGAACAGCAGATATGACGCAACCCCCTATACAAACCAAGAGTTATGGAACCTCTATTTCGTAACTCAAATGATAGCAACCACCTCACTTAAAATACTCAGCTAACCACAACGGCTATCCCATATTTCGGATACACATTTGGACGGTTGCGCTCTCAATCTGTTTTTGCAACTTGACGAAAGAAATAAAAAACTACACACTAATCATCTAGATTGAATGAATATTTCTTGAGGGCAAACACCCGCCGCAGACACCGGGAAGAGGCGAATCCTCTCATCCCGACCAGAAATTACAAGGGGTTATAGCCTTCGCGGTTATAACCCCCTTTTTTTCCCGACACCATTCCCAACACGCGGAACAATTCTTCTTTTCTGACGGTTTTTTCTCCGGCTCAGCCCAAAAAAGCAATCCGGACCATCACTTCACCCAACACATCGCGCGAATCCACACCCAACGCCTCCGCCAACAGCAGGAAAGTGGCCATGTGCAAATCCGAAACAACAAGACCCCACTGCCCATATTGACCTTAGTATTGGACGCCTCCTATGGGTACAACCGGCGTTCCTATCCCCATCGACCCACGATTTGCGCACCGCTATCTCTACCCTATTCCTCTCCGGCGTTGCCATTATCCCGGCCGATTGTTTATAAATATAAACATGGTAATGATGAATAGTGTAACCGCCAGGGCCAGGCCCGTTTCGTGGACCGATTTAAAAACTGTATACTGAACAAAAAGTAAACGACATCAGGAACCCATAATCCGAAAACCTCCATAACCACCAGCAGCATACGCGGTTCTTCGGTTGGATAGTAGGGGTTGCCCGCGGTATTCCAGCGGTATACATTGTTTCTTCCAAAGGGGTTGTCACGGACAAAAGCGACCAACGGCATGTCCGTAGCGCGTGGTGTTCCCGAACACAACTGCCGGGTGCAGTCTCGTAAGATGGAGGCACCCGCTATCCGATACAGTCTCGCGGATTATCGCGGATCATCCGTCTCAGTTCCTTTTCGGAAAAGCCTTGTGCCGACAACTTCAGCATAAACAACGCCATGCCCTCGTCACCGTATGGGGAATCAACCTGGCCGAGATCCGAGGTAAGCAGCACGTTCTCCAGGCCCGCCGCGCGAATATGCCCGGCGATTTCCTCCACCGGCGTGCGCCCGTAATAAACGGTAAAGAAGGAAAACTCCAGCACGGCTCCCCGTTGGACGGCTTCGAGCATCTGCTCGCGTGAATACCTGTTCGCCGGGTTGTCCGCGTGGGTCAGCACGCAGCGCACGCCCAGGCGCGTACCTTCACGCACCAGTTCCATCCCCTCCAGCGGGCCGAGATGCCCCGTGCCCACGACCAGATTGTATTGGCGCGCTATATCCAGAACGTCCCGGCAGGCGGGCAGCAACTTCCCGGTCGCGTCACAGGCGGACAACAGAGATGAAGCCGCCCCGCCGTCGAGATCCGGCTTCCTGAACTTCCGGTATGACAAGGAATCCATGGTCGGAAACCAGACCATCTTCCCGCCCATTTTCGCGGACGCTTCCACGGCATGGGGATTGATTCCGCCCACCGCCCGGTTCAGCGTAACGCCGCCCACAACGCGCAGATGGGGAAATTGCTTCTGGAGCAGAACCGCGCGCGCGGCGGTGTCGTTATAATGGCATTTGACGGCGCATCCCGCCATCCCGGCATCCGTCAACCGCCGGGCGAGTTCAATGTCGTCGCATTTCCGCGTAGTCACGTCCGGCGCCGTGTGGATATGCAGATCGTACGCACCCTGCAGCAAATCGTTCGTCATGGTATCTCCTTCATACCCCCGGTGAGTTGCCTGTAAACGTATGCCCGTAGCGCCTTGGAAGCAACAAGGGCATACGGCATAAGCCCCGGATGCTTGCAAGTCGCGACATGAGGATGCCGGACGGCCGCTAACTTCCTGCGTGGTAACCGGAGAGGACAGCCCGGACTGCGATCGGCCGTTGACGCAGTCCGGGAGGTAGGATTTTTTGCGCCAGGGGCGCGGCCCTTCACGCGTCCGCAGCAACCGGCCCTAGTACGGGAAAAATATGGGGATAAGGGCCACGACCACCAGGTAGGTCAGGAACACCGTCGGAAGCCCAACCTTGACGTAATCCATAAAGCTGTACCTGGTCCAGCCCACGGTCATCATGTTCTGGGGCGCGGCGAAAGGGGTGGCGTAGGAAGCCGCGCCCGCCAGGGTGATGACCATGGCCACGGGATAGGGGCTGACGCCGATGGTTTCCGCGATGGAAAACCCGATGGGCAGGAATATCAAAATGGTGGGAATATTGGACATGACCTGGGTCAGGGTGGCGGTGGCGAAGAAGATGACCGTGGTCACCATGAAGGGGCTGGGGTTGCTTCCCAGGATATCCAGAATGAGACTCGCAACCGCGTCGCCCGCGCCGCTGTTCTTCATGCCGCTGGAGATGGCCGTCAGCGCGCCCACGAGGATCAGGCAGTTCCAGTCGATGGCCCGGATGGACTCCTGCACCGTCATGCAGCGGGTGCCGACGATGACCAGCGCGCCGACAACAGCCGCGATGTGCATGGGCACACCTTTGACGCCCACGGCGATGACGGCGAGCACAACAAGCATGGTGCAAACCGAGATCGTAGCCTTGTGCTTGTCAAACGACTTCTTTTCCACCTTGGCGAACTCGGGGACGTACCCCGTATCGGGAATCAGCTTCGAACCGATGAAGGTAAAGTACAACGTCCCCAGGATACAGATGCCGATGCCGAAGGGCGTGATGCCGAAAAAGCCGAACGGCGTGTAGCCGAGTTCGCTCATGACGTTGGCGGCGGCCGCGTTGGAACCGACGCCGACCAGGGTCAGGAAGCCGCCGAACTGCGCCCCGAACAACACGGCCATCAGCGACCGGGACGGCCCGAACCCGGCGGCCAGGCACATGGCCGTGACCAGCGGGGCCATGGCGGTCATCACGCCGATGTTGCTGCAAATGGAACTGAGGGAGAAGGTGACAACCATGGCGACCAGGATGATGTTCCGCTCGTTTTTCCCGGTTATCTTGACCATCTTCTCGCCGATGATATCCGTGATCCCGGAGTGGAACAGGGACGAGCCGACCACCATCATGCCGGCCAGTAAAACGATTACATTGCTGTTGTAGCCGCTGAAAATGTCTTTGATGTCAATCAGACCGGTGTACGCGTAAACGATCGAAGCCCCGATAGCCGTGATGACGATAGGGATCGGCTCAAAGATGAACAGCACGATTGTGACGGCCAGGATGATCAGGGCAATTGTCATGGTGGTCATAGGAACCTCTTCTTCCGGGATACTTTTGCCGGAACATGTTACAATTCCAGTTCGTTGGAACACGCCAAAGATCAAGCCGCGCAACTTGATATCAGGTTTCGCCAAGGTAAAGGATTACTACCCCCCAAGGCAAACAGGTTTTTTTTGAAAATTGCACAAAAAAATTTTGTTGACCAATCGTCCCGTGGCAGCCACAATCATTCCC
>JAJBSY010000141.1 GCA_020861205.1 Deltaproteobacteria bacterium
CGCCGATAAGGCCGGGGATGGAGAGGCCGAGCAGGGTTATGACCGGGAGCAGGGCGTTGCGGAGCGCATGGCCGAACAGGACCGCGCGCCCGGAGAGCCCCTTGGCTTTCGCGGTCGTGATGTAGTCCTGGCGCAGAACCTCGAGCATCGAGGAGCGCATGAACCGGGAGACGCGGGCGAGGCTGCCGAAAGTATAGACAGCGATTGGCAGGGCCAGGTGCCGCGCCAGGTCCAGGGTCTTTTCCCAGGCGGTAAGGGAGGA
Organism: Deltaproteobacteria bacterium; assembly: GCA_020861205.1. Lineage (GTDB taxonomy): Bacteria > Desulfobacterota > Desulfovibrionia > Desulfovibrionales > Desulfovibrionaceae > FLUQ01. The sequence continues at coordinate 263 of JAJBSY010000141.1, forward strand.
GAAGTTCAGCGAGGTCAGCCCGGAGATCGGGAACACCTGCCACTCGATGGCGAAATACTGGATGAGAAGCAGGGCCAGCCAGAAGCCGGGCATGGCGAACCCTATGAACACGAAGATCGTTATGCCGAAATCAAAGGGGCTGCCCCTGTAGCGCGCGGAAAAGCAGCCGAGCGGTATGGCGATGAGCAGCGTCAGGAACAGGGCGGTCACGTTCATGCCTACCGTCAGGGGAAGCCGTTCGCCGATGAGGGTCAGCACGGGGCGCCTGTCGCCGGAGAGGGAGTTGCCGAAGTCGAGCTTCACCAGGGAGACGATCCAGTTGCCGTACTGGACGGGCAGGGGCTTGTCCAGGCCGTAGAGCTTCTGCAGCCGCTCGCGGGCGTCCTGGTCGGCCTGCGGGTTCATGGTGGTTTCCAAATCCACCGGCGAGCCGGGCGCGAGGTGGATGACCGCGAAGCTGATGACGGTAATGCCCAGGAAAACGGACAGCAACAGCGCGAAGCGCCGCAGAACCCGCAGGAAGAGGGCTTCAAGGCGGCTTTTGCCGGTGCCGGCGGAGAGGGACTGGGTTGCCTGGGTCATGGTTCGTTCGCGCGTTTGGGGGAAATGTTGCCGTTCATGAGGGCGCGTTGCGCCGCCAACTCCTCTTCGGACCACAAGGACTTCGGCCAGAGTATCCTGCGTGCCCCGTCGTTGAGAAGGATAAATTTTTTAGTTTCTTTCCAAGATATAAAAAGCGTCCACTTGCAGAAGGACGTTCCGTAAAAATTATCAAAGTGGACGCCCGCTTCGTCGAACCCGTACCGGATGGGGATGCCGATGACCTTTTGCCTGCCGGATGCGCGGTAAAGAAGGAAGGAGAAGATGGCGAACAAGCAGTAGAGAGGCCATGCGGCAATGAGGAATTCACGCAGCCAGAAGCCGAAATGGTCCATGAGCCAGTGCGGTCCGTACGCGTTCGCCAGGGAGTAAACGTTCAGGCCCGCGAGGAAGAGGAGCACCAGGAGGATGAGAAGACAACCTCGCGGGTAGGCTGACATGAACAACTGGCCCCGCGTGATGGTGTAGGTTCTCATGTCGGCGGGGATTCGTATTGCCGAAGGCATGTTCCGCTCGCTTTGCAGCGGCCGTTCTCCGGCGCGGAAGACGGCCCGGTGCGTGTTGTGGGTCAGTTTTTTCCGCCTTGGGCGATGGCCCGCATGGCGGCCAGCCTCCTGGCCGAGGACAGGGACCTGTCATCCAGCACGGCCCGCATTTTTTCCAGCGTGGCCGGGTCGTCGTCAAATTGTTTCAAAATGAAAAGCGCTTCGCTGATATCCGAGGGAGAGACGAAGCCTTTGGCACGGATGGCGGCGAACTCGTTTTCCATTGCCGCCAGGATCGCGGGGTACTGTTCCGCGCATTGCGCGTCGTCGCGGTTTTCGGCGCAATCGCGCAGGGTATGGGCGGCCCAGGAGCGGGCATACGCATTTTCCCGCCGGGCCACCAAGGCCGCGAGCTCGGTCCTGGCAAGGCGAAGCACGGGGGATTTGCCGAGACCGTAGGTTTTCCACGTTTTGGATGGGGGCGAATACCGGATTTCACTTACCGGGGCGGTTTCAAACCGGTTGCGGCTCTTGGCCCAGACCGCGCGCACGGGGCCCATGAGCCGTTCCAGGCCCTTCGCGTCGGCGAGAGGGGCGAGCGCAAGAAAGAGGGCGGGATTCCGGACTTGTACCAGGCGGTAGCTCTCGCCGGGAACGTCCTTGGGATATTGCCCTCGCATCTTCCGTCCGGACGGATACCGGGAGGAGTGCCGTTCGTCCCAGGTGAAATCCGCGAAGGGACCGTAAAGGCTCCTTTCCCTGGCGGAACGCATGACGGAAAGGCTGCCGAGATGCGCGGCCAGTTCTTCCGGCCCGCATTCGGCGGCGATAAGATACCCGTCCCAGCTCCGGCCGGGCGTTTTGCCGGAAAAAAACAGCCTTTCCAGGATGGTCGCATCCACTTCGACAATACGCGGCCCCGTGGAGGCGACGGCCTCCAGGGGTGTTCCCGCGAATATGGACGCGCCCGGTCGCTCCAGTCGCATAAGGAACAGCCGCTCACCCTTTCGCAGGAAAGGCGGCGCCGCGTGCTTTCCGTCCTTGTCCCAAAACACGAAATCCTCGGGGAAGAGGCTTGCCAGGGCCTTGACGGAAAGGGTCGGCTGCGTGTTCGCGCCCACGCGCGCGGCGAGCGGGATGTTCCCGGCCTCGGCAACGGCGCCGGCGGCTTCGGGAAGCACATATTGCAGCGGCAGCAGGACAAAATCCCCGGCCGCCTCGGTATGGACGGCGAAGCTGTAACGGGCCTCCAGTTCGGATATCCTGGCGGCCGCCGCGATTTCCTCGCGGGCGGCTTCGGGATCGGCGGCAAGTTTTTGCATGAACTCCCGGACACGCTCCCGGGGGATGCTTTCGTCCGCCAGGAGCGAGGCGGCAAGCGCCATATCTCCGGGACGGTCCTTCAGTTTCAGGAGCGGCACGGCATACCGGCCGATTTCGTAGCTGTCGACTCCGGCCTTTCGGGCGGCGTCGTTCAGCATAAGGGCGTCGGCCAAAGCCGCTTCCCATGCCCTGGTTTCTTCAAGAGCGGCGGCCAGGCCGCCTTGGGCCTTCGCGCTGTTCCCGCCGGTTCCGGTGAGGAAGCGGTCGCGGAATTTCGTCCAGAGGTTTTCCCCGGCAGCGGAACGGCGTTGCAGGTCCCGCGCGAGCGATTCCGTATCGTTCACGAACCGGTCCAGCTCCAGCAGCCGTTCCGCCCTTTCCCTATCCGAAAGGCCTGGTTTTGCCAGCTCGTCCAGCCATGCCCGCTGCACGTCGGGGGCCGACCGGAGCTGCCAGAGAACGGTAATCAGGCTTTCCGGGTCCGGAAAACGGTAGGCGTACCGCGCGGTATGAAACAGCGGCGCCACGACCGGAGCGACCCGGGCGCCGAACTCCGCCTTTTGCCGGGCGCGGTCGGCGATCGCATCAAGCAGGGCCGCTTGCGCGGCGTCCGGGGCGGAAGGCGAAGGCCGCGCGGCCCCCGTCCGGGCGGCATGGGCGGCGCACGGCGCGGCAAGCAGAACCGCGAGGCACAAGGCCGGCAGAACGCGGAAAAGGGTATGGCGGGTTCGGGTCGTTATCATCGGCTATCCCCGGTGGTCTCAGGCAGACCGAGCACGCGGCGCACTTTGCGCATCCGTTCGTACGACCGCCGTTCCGTATCGGAAAGAATCTCGCGGACGCGTTTTTCAAGCGCCGCGTCCTTGCGGAACCGCCAGAGGTATTCCGTGGCGGGCGCCACCTCCTTGCCGCGCGTGATGCCCCACTCGTTCAGCATGGTTACCGCGTTGTCCACAAAACTGAAAATCGCCAGGGGCGGTTCCCCGGCATCCGGAAATTTCGCGTCAAGGGCGCGCGCCAGGTTGACGCGGTAATTGTGCCGGTAGGTGTCGCCGAGCGCTGCACGCACGTCCCGGCTGACGAGGATGGTCGCGGTGTTCCCGGAATGGGCGGACCGGGTTTGGACCGGCTCTTTTTCCGCGCCGGTAAACCACTCCAGGAG
>JAJBSY010000281.1 GCA_020861205.1 Deltaproteobacteria bacterium
GTCCATGGGCGGATTCGTGCTGGCCATGACCATCATCGCGACCTACACCAGCGCCAGCAGTTTCGTGGGCGGGCCGGGCGTCGCTTACGCGCTGGGGCTCGGCTGGGTGTTGCTCGCCATGATCCAGGTTCCCACCACGTTCCTGACGCTCGGCGTCCTGGGTAAACGCTTCGCCATCATCGGGCGCAAAATCCAGGGCGTGACCATCGTCGATTTTTTATACGCGCGGTATAAGAACGATACCGTGGTCATCCTCTGCTCCGTGGCCATGATCGTCTTTTTCATGGCCTCCATGCTGGCCCAGTTCATCGGCGGCGGCAGGGTCTTCCAGGCGGTTACGGGATATCCTTACGAAATCGGGCTTGTCCTGTTCGGCATCAGCGTCATCCTCTACACCACCGTGGGCGGCTTCCGGGCCGTGGCGCTGACCGACGCCGTGCAAGGCGTGGTCATGGTCATCGCGTCCGTGGTGGTGCTCATGGCGGTGCTGGAAGCCGGGGGCGGCATGGCGCAGTGCGTCCAGACGCTCAAGTCTATCGATCCCGGCCTGCTTTCACCCTCTGGCGCCGGCGGAAAAATTCCGGCCCCCTTCCTTTTTTCCTTCTGGATCCTGGTCGGGCTCGGCATCCTCGGGTTGCCGCAAACAGCGCAGCGGTGCTTCGGCTACAAGGATTCACGCGCCATGCACAACGCCATGATAATGGGAACCTTCATCATCGGGTTCCTGCTGCTCTGCGCGCACCTGACCGGGACGCTGGGCAGGGCCGTGCTGCCCGACCTGACCGTCGGCGACCTGGTCATGCCGACCCTGACCGTGGAGTTGCTGCCTCCCTTCTGGGCGGGCATCTTTGTGGCGGGGCCGCTCGCGGCCATCATGTCCACGGTGGACAGCATGTTGCTGCTGGTCTCCGCCTCCATCATAAAGGACCTGTACGTCCGTTACAGGCTCAAGGGGGACATGACCCGCATCGAACCGAAAAAAATCAGCCGCATGAGCCTGGGGTGCACGCTGGTCGTCGGCTTCCTGGTCTTTCTCGCCGCGTTCCGGCCGCCGGACCTTCTTGTCTGGATCAACCTGTTCGCTTTCGGCGGTCTGGAGACTGTCTTCCTCTGGCCCATCATTCTCGGGCTTTACTGGAAGAAGGCCAACGCGTCCGGGACGCTCGTGTCCATCATTGCCGGTCTCGTCATTTTCATGACTCTGAGCATAACCAAGTTTTCCGTTTTCGGGCTGCACCCCATCGTTCCCACGCTTGTTCTTTCCTTCGTGGCCTTCGCCGTCGGGGTGCGCATGGGGCGGCCTTCCCCCGCCGAGGTAACCCGGCTGTTCTGGGAAGATTAGGCGGCTTCCGATCACAAGCATTCGGAGGCTTTTCCCGCTGCGTTACCGGGAAAAGCCTCCGTTTTTTATCCGCGAATCGGAAGGGGAAGGCGGGCGGCTCAGACAGGACCCCGCGTTACGACACCATCTTGAGGCCGACAAGGCCCGTGACGATTAGGCCGACGCACAAGAGGCGGGGAAAGGTCAGCGGGTCGTGGAACAGGACGACCCCGAGAATGACCGCGCCTACCGCGCCGATGCCGGTCCATATCGCGTAAGCGGTGCCCAGGGGCAGTTCCCGCATGGCGACGGAAAGCAGCCAGACGCTGGCCGTCATGGCGAGAAGGGTTCCGATGGTGGGAAGCGGCCGGGTGAAGCCGTGGGTATACTTGAGGCCCGTGGCCCAGACCGTTTCCAGAAGTCCCGCGAAAAATAAAATAAGCCAACTCATGATGATCCTCCGTTTATGTGAGGTCGTCCTCATGGATTGGCCTTCCAGGGAAGGGCAGGGCCGTCCCTGCATGTGACGGAAAAAGAATATGTCCTCGGAAAGGAAAGGTCAACCCCCGTTTACAAACGCTTGCGGGCGCCTACAAAGAGAAGCCGTTCCACATGCTCCGGCCACCCCGAGCAAAACGGCATCCCGGCAACGGATTGCCGGGATGCCGTTGCGGCTTATTTCGCGTTTCGGTAATAATTGATGAGACACCCTTCGGAAAGAATCCGCCGTTCGGCGTCCGTCAACTGCCCCAGGGAAATGGTGATCGCTTTCGCTTTGTCGCCGCTGATGACGTAGGCGGTGACGGGATCCTCGGCCTCCAGCAGCGCTTTTTTGATGCCGGGGATGAAAATGTAGTCATCCAGGGCGAACGCGGTCTCGTCCTTTACCAGGAAGGGCAGAATCCCCCAGTTGATCAGGTTGGAGCGGTACCGCTTCGTCGCGTATTCCCGGGCGAGGTTGGCGGAGGCGCCGAGAACCCGCTGGCATGACGCGGCCTGTTCGCGGGCTGACCCGTCGCCGGGTTTGTGCGCGTATATCGTGCTGCCTATGCCCACGGCGCCGGGCGTTACCGAATCATGGCCGGGGATGGAGCGGATGACGGCATACACCCGGGCCAGTTCCTGGTCCTCGAGGATGTTTTTCCCTTCCTCCCGTTTGATTTCCTTGTCGTGCACGTCCTTTGCCCTACCCAGGTAAAGCGGGTCGCGCCGGGCGAGGGTGAATTCGGCGAGACGCAAAGGGTTGGAACGGAAGGAAGCGGTTTCCCCCGAGGGAATGAGTTCGTCCGTGGTGGTCACGGGGTCGGTGATGTAGCTTGCCACCTTGAGGAGCAAATCCTCGGTGAGCGCGGGCATGGCGGGCCAGTCCTTGATGTTCGGTCCGAAGGCGAGCTGCGCGCCCGGATCCGGTTTGCCCGTGCCGTCGTAAACGCGTTTGTCGTAAATGCCTTTGTCGAAGAAAAACTTGTACTTGCCATAGTCTGTTTGGATTTCTGTCGCCGCCGTCAGCCTGCCGCCGTTGCGGGCGGTCGCGGCGATGGAACGGGCGTCCATGAGGGCCACGCACGCCGCCTGGCCTTCGCCGGGCTTCGCTCCTTCGCGGTTGGGGAAGTTACGCGTGTTGTGGCGGATGGAGAATTCCCCGTCGGCCGGCGTATCGCCGGCTCCGAAGCACGGGCCGCAAAAAGCGGAGCGCAGGAGAGCCCCGGCCATCATGATTTTCGCGATAGCCCCGTTCTTGACGGCGTCCAGATAGATGGGCTGGCTGCCGGGGTAGACGCTCATGCTGAAGGCGCCGTTGCCGATGGAGCCGCCGTTGAGAATGTCCGCGACGGCCATGATGTTGTCGAAGGTTCCGCCAGCGCACCCCCCCACGATGCCTTGATCCACGTAGATGTGCCCGTTGCGCAGTTTGGAGATGAGTTTGAAGTCGAGATTTTTTTTGCCGGTGATCTTGCGGCCTTCGGCCTCGGTCTGGTTCAGGATGTCCGCGGCGTTTTCCCGCAATTCCCGGATGGTGAACACGTTGCTCGGGTGGAACGGCATGGCGATGCTCGGCTCGATTTTCGCCAGGTCCACATGTACGAGACCGTCGTAACAGGCGATTTCCGCGGGAGCGAGTTCACGGTAGTCTCCCTCCCGTCCGTAGATGGCGAGCCATTCCCTGACCTTGTCGTCGGTTTTCCAGATGGAGCTCCAACAGGTCGTTTCCGTGGTCATTATGTCGATGCCGTGGCGGAAGTCCACGGGCAGGTTCGCCACGCCGTCGCCCACGAATTCCATGACCTTGTTCCGGACGAACCCGTTGGCGAAAACCGCCTTGATTATGGAAATGGCCACATCATGCGGGCCCACGCCGGTTTGCGGCTTGCCGGTAAGGTACACGGCCGTGACGCCGGGGTACTGAATATCGTACGTTCTGCCCACCAGTTGCTTGGTCAGTTCGCCCCCGCCTTCGCCGACGGCCAGGGTTCCGAGCACGCCGTAGCGGGTGTGGCTGTCCGAGC
>JAJBSY010000118.1 GCA_020861205.1 Deltaproteobacteria bacterium
CCGCCCAGGTCTCGCAGGTCAGCAGCGGCTCGGACATCCAACGGGAACGCGCCGCGTCACCCGCCGCCGCCATGGAGGAAATGAACTCCACGGTTCTCGAGGTGGCCCGCAACGCGGCATCCGCCAGCGAGCAGGCCGACGCCACAAGCAAAAAAGCCACGGAAGGCTCAGACCTTGTGAACCAAGTCATCGCCGCGATCAACGAGGTTAACGAGGCGGCCATCGAACTGGACAAGAACATGAACGAGCTCGGCGAGCAGACGGAGGCCATCGGCAGCGTTCTGAACGTCATCTCCGACATAGCGGACCAGACCAACCTGCTCGCCCTGAACGCGGCCATCGAAGCGGCCCGCGCGGGCGAAGCGGGACGCGGCTTCGCCGTCGTTGCCGACGAAGTCCGCAAACTCGCGGAAAAGACCATGACCGCGACAACCGAGGTCGGCTCGAACATCAGAAGTATCCAGAGCGCCACCACGGCCAACATCCAGCGGATGAGCACCGCGGGACAAAGCACCGTCCGGGCGACGGAGGTCGCCGCGGTGTCCGGCCAGGCCCTCCAGGAAATTCTGGACCTCGCCAACACCAACACCGCGTTGATTACCGGCATCGCCACAGCGGCGGAAGAGCAATCCGCCACTTCGGAGGAAATCAACCGAGCCGTGGAAGACATCAACCGTATCGCCGATGAAACGGCGCACGGTATGCGGGAGTCTGCCCAGGCGGTTGAAGATCTCTCCCGCATGGCCCAGGAACTCAACACCCTGCTGGAGCGCCTGCAGCGGCAATAACGCGGGCGTGGAGTAAAAACGAGGCCCCGCTGTTTCAACGCAGCGGGGCCTTGTGCGTAAACGCCGCTTAAGCCGTCTGTCGCGGTCCGCTGTATACCGGAAGGGGAACGCTACTGAGCGGGCGCCAACGCCACCTTGGTAAACAATTCCTCAGGCCGGTGCAGCAGAACCTTTACACCGTGGGCGACGAGCTCGCTTTCCGGCCGGAACCCCCAGGTCACCCCCACCGCCAGCATACCGGCGTTCCCGGCGGTATCCATGTCCGTACAGGTATCGCCCATGAACGCGATGTCGCCGGGGTCCAGCCCCATCCTGGCGGCAATGCCCAGCGCCATGGCCGGGTCCGGTTTGGCCGTTCCCCCGGCCGGGCTCCCCTGGACCGAAAGAACAGGCGTTGACGGAAAAAAGTGTTTCACGAAAGCGCCGGTGAAGAGTTGCGATTTGTTAGACAGTACGGCCATGGGAACGCGCATGGCTTCCAGCCGCTCGAGCATGGGGAGGATGCCGTCGTACGGACGGCTTTTCCGGGCCCAGTGACGGGAGTATTCGGCCCTGTATCGAACGGCGACGTCGTTGCGCAACGCGTCCGTCGTACCGGCGGGTACGGCGGACCGGATCAGGTTTTCCAGGCCCATGCCGACGAAATATTTGTAGGACGCAAGGGGGTGCGCCGGCAACGAGCAGGCGGCCAGGGCCGTATTGACGCAGTCGGCCAAATCTTCCAGGCTGTTGACAAGCGTACCGTCCAGATCGAAAATAACCGCGCGGGCAATGGGTTTCATGGCACTCCTTCCGATGGCGCTCTGGGTGTATACTCCGGAACCCGCCTCCAGTTTCCGGAAAATCAAGGTCAATCCCCGGTCAGAATTCTATCCCGCGCGCGGCGGGAATTCCTTCCGCGTAGGGATGTTTCACCTCGCGCATCTCGGTGACCAGATGCGCCGTTTCAAGGAGCCAGTCCGGCGCGTTCCTGCCGGACAATACCAGGTGCGTACCGCTGCTTTCGCACAGGGCGATGATCCCTTCCAGCTCCTCACGGGTCAGGACGGCCGCCTGCAAGGCGTACAGCGCTTCGTCAAGCACCACCAAATCGAGACCGGGAATGCGTTCGACAACGCGCTTCGTCAGGCGGGCGGCCGCTTCCCGGTGCTCAGGAAATTTTTCGGGCCCGCGCAGGAAACCGAGGCCGCCGGCCTTGAAATCCTCTCCCAGAAGGTCACGCAGGAGTTTCTGCTCCCCGGCAAGCCCGTCCCGCTTCATGTACTGGAAAAAGGCCACGCGCATACCCTGCCCCAGCGCTCTGACGGCCTGGCCCACCGAGGCCGAGGTTTTTCCTTTGCCGTCGCCCGTATAGACGAGAATCATCGCGCCCTCCACACGCCGGGGATGGCGGCGCCGCAAACCGGGCAGACGCCGTCGAATCCGGCGTCCGTCCGGTACCCGGACCTGCGGAGCGCCACAGCGCCGCAGGACGGGCAACGTGTGTTTTCCGCGTCATGTCCTGGAACGTTACCGGCATACACAAAATGCAGCCCTTCGGCCAGCCCTATGTCGCAAGCCCGCTCCAGGGAGGCCACGAGCGTCGGCGAAATATCGGGCATACGGAACATGGGCCGGAACCGGGAAACATGCCACGGCACGTGGGCCCCCAAATTTTCCTTGATAAACTTCGCAATGGAGGCAAGCTCCCCGTCCGAGTCGTTGTGCCCCGGAATAAGCAGCGTCGTGATTTCCACCCACCAGCCGAAATCCACGGCGCGGGTCACGGTGTGCAGCACCGGCGCGAGCCGCGCGCCGCAAAGGTCGGCGTAAAAAGCGTCACGGAAGGATTTGAGGTCGAAGTTCGCGGCCCGGATGCAGTCCCGCATGGCGGCCATGGCTTCCCGTGACGCGTAGGCGTTGCTCACGAGAACCGAAGCGAGTCCGGCGTCTTTGGCCCGCGGCGCGACGGCCAGGATAAGTTCCGGGCTGACGCACGGCTCGTTGTACGTGAAGGAAAGGCTCAACGCGCCGACATCCTTGGCCGAAGCCGCCGCCTGATCGGCGAACGTTTCCGGCGGCGTATGCGCCGTGCCGAACACCGGGACGCTCCCCTGCGACAGGGAATGGTTCTGGCAAAACGCGCAGACCATGTTGCAGCCCGGCGTTCCGAACGAGAGCGTTGTCGAGCCGGGAAGAAAGTGGTAAAGCGGTTTTTTTTCCACCGGGTCAAGGTTGCAGGCCACAACCCTGTCGGAAGACAGGGAATACAGCACCCCTCCCTTGTTGACCCGGACGCGGCACCGGCCCGCTTTACCGGGAGAAACCCGGCAGGCGTGGGCGCAGGCGCGGCAGCGGATCACTTCCCCGCCGGCGTCCTTTTCCCACAGAACAGCCTGTACAGCCATACAAAACCTTTAACGCGTTGCGAGAAAACACACGGGACAAATGCGATGCCAGGGCTCGCGTTCCGGCGCCGATCTCATCGCATGAAGAACTCGAAGCTATCGACGCGGCTGCGGGCGATGCGGCGGCTTTTGCGGATGCCGGGGCTTCTGGTGATGCCCGCCCGAACCGCCGGGGCCGGGCCGCCCGCCCGGGTACACTTCGGGGGAAACGATGATGGTCTGCGGCCCGTCGTATCCCTGCTCCGGTTTGGCGTCCGGCGTTTTCATGACGGTATCCCCGGTGGCCGGGTCGCGCGTGATCACACTCTCGTTGTTCCTGGTGCTCAAGGTGGCATCCGCCGCCCCGACCGCGGCGGGCGCGAGGCAGACCGCGCCCGCGAGCAGCGCCGGAAGGAAGAGCTTGCCGAAACTCTTTTGCGGCAACGGACACGGGACTGTCACATGCTTTTTGTTGCGCATACCGGGTAAACCTCCTATAATTCGCAATTGTCTCCCTTCCACAGGGGGATGCCGTACCGGCGCAGCACATGTTCGCAGACGAGGAGAGTTTCATGCCGCCCAAGAAGTCCGTAACCAGAGCCAACGCCTACACCGATTCGGGAGTGGACATCAATGCCGGAAACTAGCTGGTTACACGCATCAAGTCAATGGTT
>JAJBSY010000311.1 GCA_020861205.1 Deltaproteobacteria bacterium
GTATATCCCCGGTCTGACATCCCATGCGAAGTGCAACAGATAGTCGGGGCGCAAGCGCCTAAACAGCGTCGCGATAGCTTTTGTGTCAAGAAGATCCGCCTGCGCGGCCTCCGCCCCGACAAATGATTTCCGTGAACAGGCGGTCACTTCGAACCCGCTTTGCCGCAATGGTTCGAGGGCATAACGCCCAATAAGTCCGGTTGCTCCGGTAACGAGAATCTTTTTGCGCGGCATATGAATTCTTTTCCGCCCCTTCTTCAAAACGTAGCGATCATCGATTCGATGCGAACAGATCCGCGACCTGCGGCATAAGCGTCGCGACCGGCAAGTGCTGGGGGCATTTATCAACGCACAAACCGCAGCCGACGCAGTGTGCGGCAATTTTGTCCCGCGGCATCTGCGTCGAATAAAAATGCTGGGTCTGCCGACGTGTTCCGATGTTGTCGAACAGATGGTAGGTGTTGAAGAAGGAAAAATTGCGTGGTATATCGACGCCGTGGGGACATGGCATGCAATAGCCGCAACCGGTGCAGCCGATCTTCATCCCGCTGTTGAAAACTTCTCCCACCTTTTCAACGGTGCGCAGATCATCGTCACGTAAATTTCCGGGACAGCCATTTTCCGCAATGCGAATATTGTCCTCGACCTGCTCCATATTACTCATGCCACTGAGGACAGTGGTTATTTCCGGCTGATTCCATAGCCAGCGGAGTCCCCACTCGGCCATATTCCAGTCGGGATGCGCATGCTTGAATAATTGTTCCGCCTTCGGAGGCAGATCCCGAACCAGCGAGCCGCCGCGAAGCGGCTCCATGATAATAACACCGACATTTTTCTCGGCCGCTCGTTTCATACCGGCCTCACCCGCCTGGAATTCCTTGTCCACATAATTATACTGAAGCTGAACGAACTCCCAGTCAAAAGCGTCGAGCAATTCCGCAAAAATAGAAAACTCGTCATGGAAGGAAAACCCGACGTGCCGGATCCGTCCGTCTTTTTTGGCCCGCGCCAAAAAATCAAAATAGCGTAACTTGCTCTCCGCCCGCCAAAAATAAGCGACAAGGCCGTGAACAAGATAAAAGTCAATGCAATCGGTCCGAAGGCGCGAAAGCTGGGCATCGAGGATGGCATCCATTTCGGATTGATCCTTAACCGCCCAGATGGGAAGCTTTGTCGCGATGTAAACTTTCTTCCGCATTTCCGGGGTCAATGCGCGACCGAGAAAGGGTTCGCTCTCGCCCGGATCGAAGACGCCCTTTTGACCATGATACGGCCATGCCGTGTCAAAATAGTTCACCCCGGCATCAATCGCGCGATAGAGCAGGGCCTCGGCTTTCGGGACATCAATGTACGAATGATTCGGCCCGTCCCAAGGTAGACGCATACAGCCAAATCCAAGAATAGAAAGATTGACTCCGGTCTTTCCCAGTGGCCTCGTTAACATAGTCAAGTGAGGTTCTCCGAACAGGCGCGCGTGTTTATCGATACGGCGTTGGCGCCTTCCGCCCACGCGGATTCGCGGGCGGCGTCGGGGGCTAAAAAATAACGGGCGTCAGCACCGCAGTAACTGTCGTCCACGGTAAACCCGCGAAGCATCTCGGCGTCCATTGCCGTTGGATGGCGTAAAAAGTGCAGATAGCCCATTGCCGCCGAATACGGGTTAATGGCGAGGTCATGCAACCAGGGACCGAAATGCGTAGCCAGGTCGGCGGCGAACGCCAACGCTCCGGCATGGATGCGCGGGCCTATATCCCGGTTCACAGGCGTGGAAAGATCACGGAAAACCGGTGTTCCTCCGTCCGCGAAATCGTCCAGCGCAGCTTCGAGGCCGTCTTTGAAGAATATTTCGAAATGACAATGGTACAAATATTTATGGGCGAATTGCGGGGAAAAGGTATCTGTAAACGGTTCAAAGAAAGACGCCATGCGCTGGCCCGCCGCGACGGGACCGGCCGCTCTGGAGTCGGTCATGACGTAATAGCCGCGAACATCGGCAGACGAGAAAATGCTGGCGAGCGCGGTCTGCACCACTCCGGAAAACCCTATATCGACGAGGCCGCTGGTCCCGGAAAGAGCCGGAAAGCCCACGCCCGCACAGTAGGCACGAATAGCGTCGCGTTTTCTTTTGGCGTTACGGAGAATAACCTGAGCGAAACGAAGACATAATGGAACCAAAACATCGCGATCTTTCATGGTGACGATGGTGTCAGGCCCGAAGTTGTCGGGAAGCGCTCGCAAAAGATCCGCGTCGCTTGGCGTCAAATTAAATTTGTCGCGAAGAAAACGTGACAGCGGGATCGGTTGGAAATAGGACATGACGGCTTCGATGATGTTGGCGTTATTTTTCATTGCCGCCGCCAAAGTGGCTTTCCGAGAGCTCAGGAGATACCGTGTCGCGACGTCCGGCGCGACGGCGGGCCGCAGTACATCGAACACTTTCTTGAGAAGAAGTCCGTCGCGGGAAAGAAAGAAGAGGCGGGTCACTTCGTCGTCGCGGCATTTTTTGGCCAGCCAGAGGCAAAAAGCAGCCACTGCAGGACCGAGGGCGGCGTACCCCAGCTGGAAGGGATCGCCGTTGAACTGGCTGTTGGGAGCTACCGGCCGGGCGGTATTGTCGTAAAACCGTGTGGTCGTGAGCCCCATCGTTATGCTTGGGTACAAGGACGCGGCGGGAAAGGAGGCGTCGGGAAACCCCTTTTCATATAAAACCCGATTCTCCCGCAGGGAGCGGAATTTCTCACCTGCGGGGGGGATGCGAAACGCCTTAATTCCCAGAGCGGAAGGCTGTTCGATATCGGAGCGCACATCGTCGCCGATATGCGTCAGTTCGTGTGGCGCCAAATTTTCCGCTCGGAGCGCGACGTCGAATAACTCGCCGTAGTACTTGAGGACGCGATGGGTGGAAGACAAATACAACGCATCGAATTGGATTCCCAGATCGGCGAGGATTTCCCGGACGGCCCACTCGGGGAGATACATATCGGAAATGAGGATTCGCCTTATACCGGCACTTTTGGTGCGTTCCAACAATTCAACGCCTTGTTCTCGTCGAACAAGAACGCGTTTTTCCGCCAAAATTTCCTCCTGTTGAACCGCCTTCGATTGCCCGGATGTGAGAAGGCCTAGTTCTTCGATAATGGCGTAGATTTCTTCCAGCCGAACTTCCGGACGTGGCGGCGGGCCGTGCCGCAATCGCGCCATTCGTTCCGCCAGTGGTCGAATTTTTTGAAAATTCGGGAACGCGCCTTCGGTCATTCGCTCCACCCGTGGTTCCAGCAAAGCAAAAATATCGCTGGGCGCGGAGGTTGTTCGCTGAATCAGCGTGTCGAACACATCAAAGGAAACAGCCTTGACGGCTGGGTTGGTGAAGATGGCGGAGAAGTGATCGAGCCCTTCGGGATTTTCGAATGCGAGGGACATAAAGGGATCCTGTACGGGCCTTACCTATGGTCGGGCAAGCGTTTCAACCAGCCTTTCGGCGCGGCTGTAATTTGCAGTTTGTTTTCCAATTCGGTGTCCACCTCGAACTCGGGATGGTTTTGCAAAAATGCCTGTGTCGCGGTCAGCGGATTGTCTCCCGCCCCCCAGGGCCGTCCCGGGAAAACGGCTTCCGCCGGAAAGAATTCGACGATTCCATCGAATACGACCAGATAGCTTTCGGGCGTTACAAACTTGGAGTACAGTTCCAGTTCGGCGAGTACGTGGGCGTGGCTGTGGCAGGAATCGAGAACCACCATGACGGGGCCGCCCCGCTCCGCTTCTTTCCGGGCGGTCTGTTGCGCTGTTTCCGACAAACTGTCGCATTCCAGCATATGCATTCGT
>JAJBSY010000411.1 GCA_020861205.1 Deltaproteobacteria bacterium
GTTTACATGGGCGGGGCCGCCTTCAGCCTCGACTCCGTGGAGGGGGAGAAGAACCGCAACTGGACCGAGGCAGATGAAGCCGCCTACCTTGAGCGCGTAAAGCAAAAAGCCGCGGAGATGGCCGCGAGGCTCGTGGAGGACGCGAAGCGCGAGGCCGATGATATCCGCGAAACCGCGCGCCGTGAAGGCTACAACGCGGGCATGGCGCAGGCGGAGCGGGAAATTGAGGAATTTCAAAGTACCGTCAGCGAGTCCGTTTCCGGCGTGCTTTCGGCCATTGAGGGCCAGTGTTCCGCCATTTTCGCCGGTTGGCGTGACGATCTGGTGACCCTTTTGCGGCTCGCCGCCGAAAAATCGGTGGGGATGCCGCTGGTGGACGACAGGGCGCGCCTTCTGGAGGAAGTGTATACCCAATCCGTGGCCGCCCTGGAAAACCGCCGCAACCTGGTCATCCGCGTCAATCCTGAAGACGAGCCCGCGATAGCCGATATCGTGGCCATGACCCAGGCCAGGTTCGCGGACCTCAAGGCATGGTCCGTCAAGGGAGATCCCGGGATTCAGCCGGGCGGCCTTATCGTGGAAAGCGACGATTCCCTGGCCGACAACCGGGTTGAAAAACGCGCGGCCCTGGTGAACGAAATGCTTAAAAGCTTAAGTCTGCCCCAGGAATAAAGGGCGGCGTTGTGAATGCCTCCGGCAAACGGGGTCCCGCCCCGCTTCCGGGAAAGGATTCACGCGGCGTCGCGGCCTTTCCTCCACGGCGGAGGCGCGTTCGCCTTTTTTCCTGCCTGTAACGTTGATCGCAAGGACGGTTATGGACCCCAAAGCACTCGCGGCCATGCTGCGGCAGATCAATCCGGTGACGACCTTCGGCAAGGTGAGCAAGGTCGTCGGCCTTGTGGCCGAAGGCGGCGGGTTGAAAGCCCCTCTCGGCGCGCTGTGCCATATCATGCCCGAAGGCTCGGCCGCCGCGTCCGCCGGCGAGGAGGGGATTCCCGTTGAAGTCGTGGGGTTCCGCGACGGGAAACTCCTGTTCATGCCGTACGGCGATTTGCGGGGCGTCCAGCCCGGCAGCCTTATCCGCAACTCCAGCCTGCCGCCGGTCTTTCCCGTGGGAGAAGACCTCCTGGGCAAGGCGTTCGACGCCTTCGGCGTCCCCATGGGCAAGGACGTCCGTATCCATCCGTCCGGGGCCATGCCGCTGTATGCGGATCCGCCGTCGCCCCTTTCCCGTCCCCGGATTACGGACGCGCTGGACGTGGGCGTGCGGTCCATCAACAGCCTGCTGACCTTGGGCAAGGGCCAGCGCGTTGGCATCATGGCCGGTTCCGGGGTGGGCAAGTCGACCCTTATGGGGATGATGGCCCGTTATACCAAGGCGGATGTCAACGTCATCGGCCTGATCGGCGAACGGGGCCGCGAGGTCGTGGAGTTCATGGAAAAAGACTTGGGCCCCGAAGGCATGGCCCGCTCGGTACTGGTTATCGCAACATCGGACCAATCGCCGCTTATCCGGATGCGGGCGGCCTACGCAGCCACGGCGGTCGCCGAATATTTCCGGGACCAGGGCAAGGACGTTCTGCTTATGATGGATTCCGTGACCCGGTTCGCCATGGCCGCGCGCGAGGTGGGCTTGGCCGTCGGGGAACCGCCCACCACGAGGGGCTATACGCCGTCCGTGTTCGCCCAGCTTCCCAAGCTTCTGGAACGCGCGGGTCGCAGCGAGAAGGGCACCATAACCGGGGTGTACACGGTGCTGGTTGACGGTGATGATTTCAACGAGCCGGTCGCGGATTCCGTCCGCTCAATTTTGGACGGTCACATCGTGCTGACCCGCGACCTGGCGGACCAGGGCCATTTCCCGGCCATAGACGTTTTGCGTTCCATCAGCCGTTTGCGGTCCGATATCTGCCCCAAGGAGATGATCCTTGCCGGGCGGACCGTGACCGGGGCCTTGGCGACGTTCAAGCGCGTGGAGGACATGGTCAATATCGGCGCCTACGCGCAAGGCTCCAACCCGGAAATAGACAAGGCCATCGAGCTGGTTCCCGCCATCAACGCTTTCTTGCGCCAGGATGTCGAGGACGGCCAATCCCTTGAAGAGAGCTACGCCCGGTTGGGCAAGCTCGCCGCGTCCTGACACGCTTCCCTTTTCCCGCCATAGTTTTCCGGCCGATTGTCCGGGTTTCCGCCACGATCCGTGGGGAACCCGCGCGCCTCGGTTATTGTAATCCATATTTTTTCGGCGTTCCAACGTGTGCCGTTCCAAAAACGTCTGTTTTCGAATGGTTTTTACCTCATTCATACCGTTACGCACATTTTGAAGAAAACAATACATAAAAACTATGCACAAAACGCTATTTTATGTATTGTACTGAAAAGAGTGTTTTCTTCAGTTCGCTTCTGTTTTTATGATTAATAAATGCTATAGATAAATAAAAAAATTGACATATTTTTCCAAAATATGCCGTATCACATATCAATGCAGTGTTCATACGCTCGATACCGATTATACGAGGTATTGCATATTTAAATCTTGAGGAGGCGCCATGACAACAAAATTTAAAATTATCTGCGGGTTTGTGATCATGATGGTCCTCATGGGGGGAATTGCCGTTTTGGGATACAAAGACCTGGGAGAAACGTCGGACAGGTTCCTGACGTTCCGCCGTCATGCGCGCATTAATGTCTATGCGAGCGACATCATGGCGAATCTCGGCTCCGCGGGCACGCAGGCCAACGCGTTTATTCTGACGCGCGATCCCAAGGCTCTTGAAGCGTGCATGGGCCATATGGACACCATGGACAAGCTTTTCGCGGACGCCATGCAGGAATCGCAAATTCCGGAAAATCAAAAAATGATGGCGGAGCTGCGCAAGGCGGCCTCCGAGTATAAGGCCGGCCTGGCAAAGCTGGCGGCCGCCATCGGGAATATGCAGGAGCAGTATGATACGGTGGTGGCCCCCAACGGAATGGTCATGGCGAACCTGCTGGACGAACTTGCGGCCAATGCCAAACGGAATGAAAACCTCATCGCTCTCGGGGATGTTGAAGAAGTCTGGAGCAAATTCGGGTTGATGCTCTCCGCGCTCGGCCGGTTCGGATACTCCCGCGCCGACGCGGACCTTGAGGCGGTGGAAACGCGCGTCGCGCAGATCCGGCCTTTGCTGCAACGAACCGGCGGGCACTTGAACACCGCCGAAGGAAAGGCGACGTTCGCCAAGTTGGACACCGCGGCCAAGGCCGTGTTCTCCGCGATCGAGGATATGAAGCTGAACGCCCGTGCCGCGAACGGCCAGATGCGCGACCTTGGCGCCATGCGGAGGAAGTTCACGGACGATATGGCGGCATTCAACGGCAAGATGGACACCGACATGCGGGCCATAGGCCGGGATACTATCGCCAGGAACACGGACGGACAGCGGTATTTGATGACGATCAGCGTCGGAGGGATCGTTATCGGCGCGCTTCTCGCAATTTTCATCATCGTGGGCATCATGCGCGTGCTCGCGGAACTTTCCGCCTTCGCGGAGGCCATCGCCAACGGAGACTTCTCCCGCCATATCAAAACGCGCGAAAAGGGCGAAATAGGGATTATGGTCGGCGCCATGAAGCGTATCCCGGAAGTGTTGCAGCGGGTTATTGCCGATATCGGCACCGGCGTCACGCTGCTTCAGGGCGGGCATTATCGCGGCCGTCTTAACGCGGATGATTATCCCGGCGCTTACGGCGACCTGGTTTCGTCCGTCAACACGGTTGCCGAAGCCTACACGACGACCCTTGACGAGCTTCCCGTTCCGATCCTGACGGGGGACAAGAC
>JAJBSY010000127.1 GCA_020861205.1 Deltaproteobacteria bacterium
CAAAAGGCCCCGGCATACTCCATGCCGGGGCCTTTTGCGTTTGGCGGGATCGGTTCTTTTCCGTGACAACCTGTCGTCGTGGCACCGTAATCGATGCTCGTAAGCGGAGGGATCCATCCAACGGCCCGTCTTGGTGTTCGGACGCTATCCCACGAAAGGTGGCGGAAAAACAAACGGTTCCGGATCAAAGGCTCGCGCCGGTTTTCGCCCGGTCAGTCCGCCGGGGGAATGGCAGCCGGTTCGTTTCCCCGGCGTTTTTCCTCGAGGGCGGCGGCTATTTCCGCGCGGACTTCCGCAAGGCGGCGTTTCGCTTCCTCGGCGGAAGGATGATAAAAAAGCGTCATCTGCCTGCCGTCTTTCTCTTCCGGGTTGATACGGGCGAGCCCCATGCCCTGGTCCGGGCCGAGGTTGCGTATGACGAGCGTCATGGTGTCACCGGTGGTACAAAGAAGATCCGCGTACAAACGGCCCTTGTCGTTGGCCGGGTGGTCCATCTGCCCCTGGCAGGTGGTGCCGTCGCCGTGCAGGGTGATGGTCCCGAAGCCCGCCATGCATCCCCGGTCCATAAGGCCGAACCAGGCTGAAGCGTCGTCCCGCATGGCGACGTGCAGCGGCGGCCCGTCCAGCGCCAGGCGGATGCTGGGCGTGTAGTGCGCGCCGCAACCGGCAAGGCCCGCGCAAAGAAGAAAAAGGAACACGCGTCCGGTCATGCGGGTCAGCTCTTTCCCTGTTGCAGGGACGCAGCCGCTTTTTCCACATCGTCTTTGAGTTTCCGGCGCGCCTGCCTGATTTTTTCGGCCAGGTCCCGGTCCGCGAGGGCCAGGATCTGGGCGGCCATCCAGGCGGCGTTGCGCGCCCCGGCTTTATCCAGGGCGACGGTCGCCACCGGGAACCCCGGGGGCATCATGACGGTCGAAAGCAGGGCGTCCATGCCGCTCAAGCTGGAGGCCGTCACCGGAATGCCGATGACGGGCTTGATGGTGCGCGCGGCCACCGCGCCCGCGAGGTGGGCGGCCATGCCCGCAGCACAGATGAAGACTTCGCAGCCGCTCTTTTCCAATTCGTCCACGAGTTTTTCGGTGCGCTCGGGGGTCCTGTGGGCCGAGGTGACGGTAAAGGCATAGCTGATGCCCAAGGACTCCAGCACGTCCGCGCAGGGGCGGACGTTGGCCTCATCCGACAGGCTTCCCATGAAGATGGCTACTTTTGGCATACGTTCTCCGGTAATGTTCGTCGTCGTTTCAGAACGCCCCGTATACGGAAAAGGCGCGGGCGTCCGCCTGAAACAGAAAAAGCGTCCTTGTCAGCGTCCGCTCGCCGTGTTCGAAGATGTCCCTGGAAATTTCGATCATCGCTTCCACCTGGCCCGGATCCGAAGCGAGAGCCATAAACAGGCAGTCCTTGGCCGGAACCGCCACAACGAGGTCTTCGCCGGCTTGCTTGGCAACGGCGTCCCAGATGAAGTCGAGGCAGAGCGCCGCGGCCTCGTGGTCTCCGCCGGCCAGGATGCCGTACCCGCCGTAGTTGGTGCCCGAGAGGGTGAACTCCACCTGCTCGGTCAGGTTCTTCTTCGCAAGAGCGTACAGCGCGTCGTCATCCATGCCTTCGGGCATGTCGTCCCGCTGGAGAAGTGTGAAGCGGTCGCCCTCGTCCACGGCGAAGGTTATGCGTAAGTCCGCCATGAAATCCCTGAGCACCAGGTTGACGACGGGCATTTCCGCCTCCGGCGCATCGTCCGCCGCATCGGCGAGGGCGGCCTTGATCCATGGAAAAATATGATCCCGAATATCGTCAAAACGCATGGGCTCCCCGATGCACTCCGCCAGTCAGCGGAGGGCCTTGTCCCCGATATCCTTGCGGTAGCGGCTTTTTTCCATTGTTACCAGCGCCGCCGCGTCATAGGCGGTTTTTTGCGCGTCGCGCAAGGTTGCGCCAAGCGCGGTGACCCCGAGAATGCGGCCGCCTTTGGCGACGAGCTTTCCTTCCGCAACGGCGGTTCCCGCCTGAAAGACCTTGACCTTGCCGGGGGAGACTTTTTCGGCCGTATCAAGACCGCTGATGGCCATGCCGGTATCGTAGGCGCCGGGGTATCCCTCCGCCGCGATAACCACGCAAATCGCGGTCTCCGGCTTGTGGGACAACGTTACGGAGTCGAGCCGCCCCTCGGTGCAGGCCTTCATGACCGCCAAGAGATCCCCTTCGAGGCGCATGAGCAGCGGCTGGCATTCCGGGTCGCCGAAGCGCACGTTGTACTCCAGAACCATGGGGCCGTCTTTGGTTATCATCAGGCCTGCGTATAAAATACCGCGGAAAGGATGCCCCCGTTTTTTCAGGGTTCGTAAAATCGGGCGGATGACCAGGTCCGCCATGCCGTCATAAGCGGTTTCAGGCAGAATCGGCGCCGGGCTGTACGCGCCCATGCCGCCGGTGTTGGGGCCGGTGTCGCCGTCGTACGCCGCCTTGTGATCCTGGGCGGAAGGCAGGGGGATGACGGTTTCATCCTCGCAGATGCAGAGGAAGGAAACTTCCTCGCCGACGAGGGCATCCTCGATGACAACGGTTTCCCCGGCGGCGCCGAAGGCTTTTTTACCCATCATATCGTCAACGGCTTCAAGGGCTTCAGTAACGGTCTTGGCGACCACCACGCCCTTGCCCGCGGCCAGGCCGTCGGCCTTGACCACGACGGGCGCTCCGTGGTTCCGGATGTATGCCTTGGCCTCGTCCGCGGTCGTGAACACGGCGAAATCGGCGGTGGGCACGCCGGATTCACGCATGATGTTTTTGGAGAAGGATTTCGACCCCTCGAGCTGGGCCGCGTACTTGTCCGGCCCGAAGCAGGGTATGCCCGCCGCCGTGCACGCGTCGGCAATGCCCTTTACGAGCGGGAGTTCCGGGCCAGGGATCACGAAGTCGATTTTTTTTTCTTTGATAAAGGCCATGACCGCCGGGATATCGCTGTCGGCGAGGGGGATGTTTTCGCCCTCGGAAGCGGTGCCGCCGTTACCCGGCGCGATGAAGAGGGCCGAGACGTCGGGGTTTTGCCGGATCTTCCAGGCAAGGGCGTGCTCGCGCCCGCCCGAGCCGAGAATGAGAATGCGCATGAGACCTCCACGGTGCATACGGTAAAAACGAATTCAGGCTTTCAATTCCTTGATAATCCGGGCAGACGATATACAAAAACGGCCGCGTTTACAAGAAAAGACAAGGAAGGCGGGTTCGGCGCGGAGCGAAGTGTATCAGGACATGCACGGGCTTCGGGCGGCACGAGCCCGACGAAGCATTAAGCACGTTGAGGCACTATCCCATACCGGGAAATCTTGACGGAGTTTGGCGGAAAGTATATCTACACACCCATGTGTTCACGCGCGAATCGCACACTCGAAGGTATCTGGTGGCGGCCCTGGTAACGGGAGCCGTGGCGAGACGCGCATTCAGCAACAATACAATGCACACCGAAACCGCGGCAGTACCCTGCAGCGGTTTTTCTTTTTTCGCGGAACGGAGGATGACGTGGGATCATATCGATTTATTCCGAGCTTTTCGGCGGACGACTTGCGGGACGTGCAAAACAGGGGGCTTGCCTGGACGCTTGCCCACGTCTGGGAGAACAGCCCCCAGTACCGGGCCAAGCTCGAGGCCGCCGGCATCCGGCCGGAGGATATCGGGGGCGTGGAGGATATCACGCATCTTCCCTGCACCACCACGGACGACCTGCGCGAGGGGTACCCCCTGCCGCTTCTTTCCGTCCCGGAAAAGGACGTCGTTCGGGTCCACGCTTCCAGCGGCACCACGGGCAAGCGGAAAATACTCGCCTACAC
>JAJBSY010000412.1 GCA_020861205.1 Deltaproteobacteria bacterium
CCTCCGGCATAGAGCACGCCACAAGGCAAATCGCGCATCACGCCAAAGCACCGTTCCAAGACATCCGGGGCATCAAGCCGATCATCCGCGCCAAGGAAAAGAATCCATTCTCCCCTAGCAGCCGGAAGCGCTTTGTTCCAGGCATCATATATACCTGAATCTTTTTCGGAGGCCCAACGGACATTGAGTCTGTCTTTATATCCGGCGATGATTTCCACCGTTGCATCGCTGCTTCCGCCATCTTGAATGAGGACCTCAAAACTTTGACAAGTCTGGGCCGTGAGGGAATCTAGCAGACCAGAAAGTACTTCCGCAGCATTATACGTTGCTGTAACAATGGTAAAAAAAGGAGTTGTTGGCATAGAAGATATCCGAAGGTAATATACTCTCAAAGTGCATCCCTTTCCGGCCTGCTCAGTAGTTCAGTGTACAGTTCCATATACCGCGCGGCAATTATCGGCGCGGCATAACGCTCTTCCACCACACGCCTCGCCGCTTCTCGCATGGGTTCCCGGCGCTCCCCGTCTTCCAGAATATACGCAATGCCGCAAGCCAAAGCTTTGGCGTCTTCCGCTGGCGCGAGACAGCCGTTGATTCTGTCTTCAAGCATATCAGGAATGCCACCCACAGAAAAGGCCGCAACCGGCGTACCACACGCGAGGGACTCTAGCACGGTGTTGGAAAACGACTCATACCGTGATGGGCAAATGAAGACATCCGCAGCGGAATAGGCCAGATTTAATGCAATAGCGTCACGCAGATGTCCAAGAAACCTGGTGGGATACGGCAGGCTCTCATCCGACTGACTAGCGCCGAACACAAGGGCAAAAAGGTTGCCATGCGCATCATCGGATAGATGCCCCAATGCTTTCTGCAGAAGATCAAAACCTTTATTGTAATCACTCGTGGCGCCCAACGCGCCAAAAAGTACAATCTTTTTATCATGCGGCAGGCCCAGGATATTCCTGGCCTGCATTTGTGGAATTGGCTTAAAAACATCGGTATCGATACAGTTTGGAATATGTTCGATACGACAATTCCTCAAAATACTGCTACGAGAAGCCTTTTCAACAAATTCTTTGCTAAGTGCCACGGCAACCGGTCGAATCCGCCGGACAGCCTTATATTTTTGCAGCCAATGCCACCGGGAGACATCCCATTCAAAAGAGCTGCATAGCTCCGGGCATTTACCGCATCTTTCCCGGTACCGCATGCAGCCTGTTGAGCTAAAATGGCATCCGCCTGTGAAAGGCCACGTATCCCGAAGCGTCCAAATGACAGGACCCTGTAGTCTGCCTATGGCCCAAGGAGGCAAAAAACCCTCTCCCACCCAATGAACTTGCAGAATATCCTTGGGAAACGCATTGAGACTTTTATACGCAAACGAGGGCAAAAACGAAAATGTCGAATATGCTCTGTGAGGAGGGAACGAAAAAAAAGCGGACACAAGCTTCTGCTCAAGCCTGATACGGAGGGGCCGGATGACACGCCTGGCGACCTTGCTTCCGACAAGATGGGAATTAACAATATTGCCGCTTTTTTCAACAATTGCCAGATGAGAGTCCACACCTGCCTCGTGGAGAGCAAGGTGCAGACGGTGCATGCCGACACTGGCCCCGCCCCGATGGTCATGCGTACTGACATGAAGAACTTTCAAAGTTGATCCCTAGCATAATGTTACGCCATATTGCCCGGTACTTCGTCCCGGTTGCTTCTGTCGATTTTTTCAGCAATGACGCCGTAGCCAGTTTCGCATGAAAAGCAATATATTCCACAATAAGGGAAATCCCCTCAAATGCCTGTATGCGATGCGCTCGCTTGAAACTTCCTCCTGGCAGATTTTGTGCCGTACCTCTTCCGGCAATTCTTTAACCAACAATGTTTCAAGCCAGCCATCGAGAGAACTTGCGTTTGCAAACCAATCAAGATGTTTTTCGGCATAGGCTCGCGCGGCTTGTTTCCGTTCTTCCAAAGAAGAAAAGTCGTCAACAAAAGACTGCATCGCTTCCACAAGCGCATCGAGATTTACCTGGCACTGGGGCCAGTAATATCCATCTGCGCGGCTCCAAAACTTTGCAACAGGCACCGCAATTCCGGATTCCGGGCTGATGAATTCATTCATCGGGGGGTTGTCCGGGACAATCAACGGTAATCCGCAGGCCAGCGCCTCTGCCTGTGTGAGGCCTATGCCCTCCAGGTGGGAAGGATACACATAGATATCGCCCAGATGGTACAGGCCCGGAGCCGGGACGTCCTTGACCACTAATTGCAAACGGCCTTGCGCCGCCAGATCCTCGACCAGGGAATACGTCTCCGGAATCTTGAAGGATGCTCCCTCCTGTAAATGCAGAACCAGGGAAGATTCACCCGAAAGACGCGAAAATGCCTTTATAACGAAATCCGTCCCCTTACGTGCCGGGTTTAGACCTGCTGAATGGAAAAAAACAGGTCCGCGCCTTGTTGGGGATACGCCCGGCTGCGGCCGGAATAGAGTGGTATCCGTCCCCCACGGAAGATAGAAACAGCCGGTATGCCAGGAAAACACGCTATAGTGACGTTTGGTATTGCATAGCAAGCCGTCATAGACATCAAACAAGGGAACGGTTTCCTCTGTGTAATAATCGACATAGGCAATGGTTCTACAGCCCGCCTCACGGGCCCATAATACGGGCGGCAGCCACCGTTGCTCGTTAAAGATGACCGCTTCAAGTCGGGCATCGGAAATCCAGTTCAGGAAATCCTGTTTGTTTACGGCGTTGACCGCGATGGCGTCAGGCTCTTTGCCCCAGGTCACCTCCGGTCTGTCCCAAATCGGATCGCCAATGGCATACCGCTCACCGCCTCTTGCGTAAATGAAGACCTCGTGTCCGCATCTGCACAAAAGCTCTTTATACTGGCGTGAAACATAGGCCGCGCCGCGCTCAAACCATGTGGTGACTATGCCTATTCGCATTCAGTGCCCACCTTGAGATACTCTCGCACGGCCTCTACGATGCGCATCGCCGCGCGGCCGTCGCCATAAGGATTATCCGATGCGATCATACGCCCGTAAATGCCTCCTGTGTCATTCAAAAGCTCGGTAACTCCAGTAGCGATCCTTTGCACGTCCGTTCCCACAAGACGGCTGCATCCCGCCACTATACCCTCAGGCCGTTCCGTGACATCCCGCATGACCAGCACCGGTTTCTTCAAAGACGGGGCTTCCTCCTGGATGCCGCCGGAATCCGTAAGCAAACAATGGGCCGCTTGCATGACACGAACGAACTGGCGATATGGGAGAGGGTCGACCAGCACAATATTAGAATATCCAGTCAAGGCGTTGAGAACGACATTCCGCACATTGGGATTGAGATGCACCGGGTACAGAAAAAATACGTCCGGATAGATAAGCGCCAGGTCTTGCAGAGCATGGCAGATGGCTTGAAAACCGCGGCCAAAGCTTTCCCTGCGGTGGCCGGTAACGAGAACGAAACGTTCTCCGCTGTCCAGTATGGCTTGTACTTTTTGCGGCAAAGCGGGCGGACGCTTAAGAATGTCCTCAGCCGTCCACAACAGAGCGTCAATACCCGTGTTGCCGGTGCGATAGATGCTCTCTGCGGGGATGCCTTCGGCCAATAGGGTTTCCACCGCCCCGTTCGTAGGGGCAAAATGCAGCGAAGCGGCCAAAGTGGCGATACGCCGGTTCATCTCTTCCGGAAAGGGCGCTCGCAGGTCATGGCTGCGCAACCCTGCTTCCACGTGGCCGCAAGGTATGCCCCGGTAAAACGCGCAGAGCGATGCCGCCATAACAGTTGTCGTGTCC
>JAJBSY010000351.1 GCA_020861205.1 Deltaproteobacteria bacterium
TATCCGGAAAACGGAGGCTAACGACGTCAGCACTCATTGACACGAGTGACGGATGACTGCACTATGCGCGGGAAGCGGCAACGCAATTTCACCTATCAAGGACAACGCCATGAACATACTTCTTTTCGGTCCGAACGGCAGCGGTAATGGCACGCAGGGGTCCCTTCTCAAAGAGAATTACAACTTGGCCCACATCGAATCCGGCGCCATTTTCCGCGAGCACATCGGCAAGGGAACCGCGCTCGGCAAAAAGGCCAAGGAATACATGGACAGGGGAGACCTCGTGCCGGACGATATTACCATCCCCATGGTGCTGGAAACCCTGAAGGAGAAAGGCGAAAACGGCTGGCTCCTGGATGGTTTCCCCCGCAACATGGTCCAGGCGGAAAAACTCTGGGACGCGCTGCAAAAAGCCGGCATGAAACTCGATTACGTGGTGGAAATCCAACTGCCCCGCAAGGCCGCCAAAGATAGGATAATGGGCCGCAGGCTCTGCGTCGCGGACAACAACCATCCCAATAATATCCATATCGATGCCATTGCGCCGAAGGGAGAAACCTGCCGCGTGTGCGGCGGCGCGCTTACCGCCAGGGCGGATGACCAGAACGAGGACGCCATCAACAAACGCCATGACATCTATTATGATGACAAGAACGGCACCCTTGCCGCGGCCTACTTTTATAAGAACCTGGCCGCCAAGGGACTGACCAGGTATATCGAACTCGACGGCCAGGGCGACATAGCTTCCGTGAAAGAGGCGTTGATCCGGAAATTGCGGTAACCGGGGAGGGTTATGGCGCACCACCTCGTCATTCAGCTTGCCCGGTTCGGGGATACGATCCAGACCAAACGTCTGCTCCTTTCCCTTGCGGCAACGCCGGGCGACACGGTGCATCTCGCCGTTGACGCTTCCCTCGCTCCCTTTGCCCGCTCTCTCTATCCCTTCGCGGAAGTGCACGCGGTTCATGCCCACGCGACCAATACCAACCCGGCGGAGGTGCTCCGGAACAAGGATGCCTTCGCCGCGTTGGCGGCAATCCCATTCGCTTCCGTCTACAATCTCAACTTCTCCGGTATGGCGCTCGCTCTTGCGGCCCTCTTTGACCCGGACGCCGTTCGAGGCTACAGCCGCCGCAACGGGCAGGCCTTCCGCTCGCGTTGGCTGCGTATGGGATTCCGGTGGATGGACAACCGACGCCTCGCTCCGCTGAATCTTGTCGATTTTTGGGCATACCTGCACCCGGACCCCGTGGCGCCGGCTTTCGTCAACCCCGAAGCCACGGCCCGGAGCGGCGGTAAAATCGCCGTTGTGGCGGCCGGGCGGGAAGCCCGCCGGTCATTGCCGCCGGATGTTCTCGCCCCTTTGGTGGAATCCGTGTTCGCCGCCCGCGGCGGCCCGGAAATCGTGATCCTCGGCAGCGGAGCCGAGCGGGTTTTTTCCCGCAAGCTTTTGCGGCTCTTTCGCCCGGCTGTACTGCAGAAGGTGGATGACGCTTGCGGCAGAACGAGCTTGTCCGATTTGCCGGACATCCTCGCCGGTTGCGATCTGGTTTTGACCCCGGATACCGGCATCATGCATCTGGCCGCGCATATGGGCATACCTGTCCAGGCGTTCTTCCTGTCCTCGGCGTGGTGTTTTGAGACCGGTCCCTATGGAAACGGCCACACGGTATTCCAGGCTACCCGTTTTTGCGCGCCGTGCGTGGAAACGCGTCCCTGTCCCTATGCCACGGCCTGCCTCGAGCCGTTTGCCTCCATGGAATTGCAGGGCGCCGTGCGGGCCAAAGAGCCGGGCAGATGGCCGGAAGGCCTGATGCGGTTCACGACGCGCTGTGACGATTTCGGCTGCGACTATGTTCCGCTGCGGGGCGACTTGCCGGAACTGGCAAGCCGTGCGGGATTACGGGCTCTTCTGGCGGAATATTGCGGCAAGGGCGGCGATCAGGCCATTGCGCCCCGGTCCGCTGAAACGGTCTTTCATGAAACGGACTGGATGTTGCCGCCGGTGGACGCGGGCGGCAGGCTGGGCGATTTACCACGGGGGGATTGAGGTATGCAGCGGGTTCTGGTCGTTTTGCCGTTTTACGGCGGTTCCCTTCCCATCGGGAGATATTGCGCTTCCGCCCTGCGGGATATCGGCTGTCTTGTCGAGGTCTTTGACGCTCCAGCTTTTTACGGCGCGTTCGACGCGGTCAAAGGGTTGAACGTTTCCATGGAGCGGCAGGAATACCTGGAAAACAGCTTTCTCCAGGTGGTCACCCAGTCCGTTCTGGCGACTGTTGAGCGCTTCGAGCCGGACCTGGTTCTGTGTATGGCCCAAGCGCCCTTAAGCAGGCAAGGGCTTTCGCGGTTGCGTAAGGACGGCGTTACCACGGCCATGTGGTTTGTGGAGGATTACCGGCTATTCACTTACTGGCGGGCTTTCGCGCCGCTGTACGACGTGTTCGCGGTCATCCAGCGGGAGCCGTTTCTTTCGGAATTGGCGCGGAGCGGGGTTGCGAACGCGCTGTATCTTCCTCTGGCGGCGGACCCCGCCGTGCATAAGCCGTTGGATCTTTCTCCCGCGGAACGGCAACAATTCGGCGCGGAACTGTCGTTCATGGGAGCGGGGTACCCCAACCGCCGGACAGCCTTCCATGAACTCGTCAAGTACGGCCTGAAAATCTGGGGCACGGAATGGGACGGGGATCCGATCCTGGCTCCGGCAGTCCAGATGCGGGGCCGTCGCATCAGCACCGAGGACGCGGTTCGCATCTTTAATGCCGCGTGCATCAATCTCAATCTGCATTCAAGCGTCAAGGCGGAGGAAGTAGTTTCAGGCGGAGATTTCGTCAATCCCCGCACCTTTGAAATTGCAGCTTGCGGCGCGTTTCAGCTAGTGGATACCCGTACTCTCATGGCCGACCTGTTCGAGGAGGGTGATCTCGCTACCTTCTCCAGCCTTGGTGAGCTGGAAGAAAAGATCATCCATTTCGCAGCCCATCCGGAAGAGCGAAACGCTTACGCGCTACGTGGCCGCGAGCGCGTCCTGGCGTCCCATACCTATACCGCCCGGATGCGGACGCTGCTCGACTTTGTGGAAGAACGCCTTCCAGGGGTTGAAAAACGCGTGGACCGGGATTGGCCCGAGGATTTGCCGGAAGCATTGCGCAAGGATCTTGGGGAGTTGTATACCGCCCTCGGGTTGCCTTCCGGATCGGGATTTACCGATGTTGTGGCGGCCGTGCGTGGGAAAAACGAAAAACTGACGCCGCTTGAAACCGCCATTTTATTTCTGGATGAATGGAAAAAGCAATACTCCCTGTAACCGGCGCGTGAACGAAAAAAAAGCCGGCCCGAGTGGGCCGGCTTTTTTTTCGTTCGTTATACCTACAGCAAATTGTCGACGTTCAGGCCTTTTTCCTTGAAGTACTTGGCCGCGCCGGGATGCAGGGGAACGGTCAGGCCGTCCAGCGCGCTTTCAAGGTTGATTTCCTTGCCTTTGGCATGGGACGCATGAACCTCGCCGATGTTGTCGAACATAGCCTTGGTGAACTTGTAGATGACGTCTTCCGGCATTTTGTCATGGGTGACGAGAATGGCCATGACCGCGCAGGTCTTGACGTCCTTGTCGATCCCTTTGTACGTTCCGGCGGGGATGGTGCTGGCGACGAAGTAGGGATGCGCCTTGGAAAGCTTCGCAAGGAAGGCGTCGTCAAAGCTGAGCATGTCGATGTCCTTGGTCAGGGAAAGGTCCATGACCGACGCGGTGGGATAGCCCGCCACAACGAAGCCGGCGTCGATCTGGTTGTCCTTGAAAC
>JAJBSY010000279.1 GCA_020861205.1 Deltaproteobacteria bacterium
ACGACCTGGCTGCCCGGATTGATGTACTAGCTTTTTCCGCGAACGTCCCCGCAAGGCCTTTCCCGTTCCCGGGAAGGGCCTTGTTCGCGGACCGCCGGGCATTTTTTCAATGACTTCGGTTGCCCGAGGGGATAGTATCCCACGGACGGAGCGGGCACCGGCTCCGGCAAATCGGCGGCGGGACGTTTATTGATGCGTGATCTTCCGAAAAATTGGCTTGTTTTCCGGCTTTCCGCTTTGGGCGACGTCGTTCTGGCGACCGGCGCGCTGCGGTATTGGAACGAAACGCGCGGCTGGCGTTTTAACGTTGTGACGAAGGAAGCCTTCGCTTCCGTTTTCGACAACCATCCCGCCGTGGATGCCGTTATCGTCGCCACGCCCCACGATCTTGCCGCGCCGGGGATGTATGCCTGGTTGACCGGCCTTGCCGTGCGGCACGCGGGGTGGGGGTTGCTGGATTTGCACGGCACCGCGCGTTCCCGTTTTCTGGCTCTTCGCTGGAAAGGGCCGGTGCGCCGGTATGCCAAGCTCGGCCTTGCCCGCCGCGCCTTTTTGCTCACCGGAGGACGGGCTTACAGAGACGCCTTGCGCGCGACCAATGTTCCGCAACGCTACGCCATGGCCGTGGATTCGCCGCCTCCGGACGCGGAAGCGCTCGTCCCCGAACTGTTCCTGACGGAGAGGGAGCGGGCATGGGGCAAGTCTTTTCTTGCTAATCTGTTCCCGGATGATGTACTCAGAGAAGCTTCTGGGGCGGCTGTGCGGCCGGTGGCCATCCATCCGTTCGCGGCTCATCCCCATAAGGCGTGGCCCGAGACGCGGTACAGGGAGGTTGTCGCCCGCCTGGACGGACGCGGTATTCCCTGGATCGTCGTGGGGCGGGGCGCGGCTTTTTTTCCCGGCGACCCGCGCGACCTTACGGGAAAGACAACCGTGCGGGAAAGCGCCGCGCTGCTCGCCGCCTGTTCCGCGCTTGTTACGGGAGATTCGGGGCCGATGCACCTGGCGACCGCCGTCGGGACCCCCGTTATCGGCCTGTTCGGTCCCACGACCGGAGAATGGGGATTTTTTCCTTCCGGCCCGCGCGATCGCGTGCTGGAAAAGGATTTGGCCTGCCGCCCCTGTTCGCTTCACGGGCAAACGGGCTGTTTGCGGAACGGCGAATGCCTGGCCCAGATCGGAACGGATGACGTCGTGGCGGCTTTGGAAGCGGTATGGTCCGGCAACCCGGATCGCGAAGACCGGTCGTAAGACCTTATTTTTTATACCAAGTGATGGTTATGGACATTCATGTAAAAAAAAATTCCCCGGATAACTCTGGGGATGACGATGCCCTTGACAAGCCTCGTCCGTACAAGGCCGAGATTGTCGCGGAACTTATCCAGCTTGACCGTAATATAATGAAACTTCTTGTCCGGCGCGGTAAGCTTGTGAACCGCCTGCGGGCCGGTAAAGACCATGCGGCGACCCCCGCCGCGGCCAACGCGGAAAAGGAGGTGCGAACCGCCTGGGAGAAGAACGCCGCGTCCTTCAGCCGGGACGAGAAGTTCGCACGCCAGCTTTTTTCATTGCTGCAGGAAGTGCGCGTCGATTCCCAGGCCGACGCCTCGGCGCGGAGCGGGTTCAACCTCGCTCCGGCCCGGCGCCCGGTCGCGGTCAACCTGCCGGGCCCGCGCTCCGTCATGGCGACCAGGATGTTCGCTGTCCTTGCCGCCTGGCTCGGCAATACGCTCGCCCTTGATCCCGTGCTGCTGAACGATCCGCTGATGGATACCGTCAAGGCGCTGAACAACGCGGGGGCCGGGTTTTCCTGGACGGTGGGCGCGCGGATGGGGGAAGGCTCGTTGCGGCACGTTCCCTCGGGCTCAGGCGTTTCGCTCGCCGGGGACAAGGCTCTGTATCTTGGCGAGGACTGCATGACGATGTACCTGATGGCCTTCCTCGCGGCCTCGCAGACGGGCAGAGCCCGGTTCACCGGCGGGTCCGGCTTGAAAATGGCGGATCTTTCGCCCCTCAGACGGTTTTTGCCCGCCCTTGGCGCGCGGCTGGCCCACAGCGTCCCCAAGTCGAACGGGCTTCCGGGCGGGGTGGAGGCTTCGGGCCGGATTCCGGAGCGGATCGCCGTTCCCGAGGATCTGCCTCGTGAGGGCGTCATGGCGTTGTTCTGCGCCGCCGCCGCCTGGCGCAAAAAAGTGAGCATCGATTGCGCGGCCCTGCCGCTGCCGCTTTTCACCGCCGCGCTCGCGGAATGTCTGCCCGTGCTGCGGGCCTGCTCCGTCGCGGACGGCATAAGCGGAACCGTGGTGACGATCGACGCGACCGGCGCGAACGTTCCGGAAGACGCCGTCCCCTCCCTTGACCCGCTGCTTTCCGCCTATCTGCTGGCTTTGCCGGCCTTCGCGGGGGGAACCGTCGCGCTTGCCGGAAGATGGGACGAGAGCTTGCCGTTCGCCATGCCGGCGTTGAATCTTTTACGGCGGAACGGCGTTGCCGTCCACGCGGATGCCGGGGGCGTCCGGTCCGGGGCGGAGGCCGCCGCCGTGGACGCGGCGGAGCGGCTTGACCTGCGCGAAGCGGAAGAGGGCCTGGTTCCTCTCGGGCTCGCGTTCGCCGCGAGACAGGCCTGGAAACGGAAGAGCGAAACGCCGCTTCCTCTTGTTCCGGATTCCCTCGACCCGGCCATCGTCGAGGGCTTCTACGCGCATGTCGGCCTTAGCTGCGGGAAGGACATGCTCGTTCCCGCTACCGGCGTGGCCGGGTCCGAAGAACGGTATTCCTGGACAAGCCCGTCGGCGGAGTGGGCGTTCGCCTACGCCCTGTGCGCGTATGACTGCCCGAACATCCGGTTGACAAACCCCTCGGTAGTGGCATCATTGATGCCTTCTTTCTGGGCTCTGTTCAATGCCTTGCCGGACCCTTCCGAAGGGAAGAAAGCTCCTGAAAAAGAAGAAAAACAACGCCGCCGGATTCTCACCCGGTAGCAGCACAGCACGACAGGGAGATACCGCCATGAGTCTCGTCACCAAAGCAATCGCCGAACAACTCCAGGGCGCGTCCTGGATACGCCGCATGTTCGAAGCCGGAACCGCCTTGAAAAAACAGTACGGAGAAGACGCGGTTTGTGATTTCAGCCTGGGCAACCCCGATCTTCCCGCGCCTCCCGCCGTGGCGGAAGGGTTGAAAGAGGTGCTGAAGAAAGCCGGAGAGCCCTTCGCGTTCGGCTACATGCCTAACGCGGGCTTCCCCTGGGCGCGCGAGGCGCTTGCGAAGCATATTTCCTCCGAACAGGAAACCCGCCTTTCGGCCGATGACGTGATCCTGACCTGCGGCGCGGCGGGGGCCTTGAACGTTGTGTTCAAGACCGTCCTGGAACCCGGCGACGAGGTGCTGGCCATCGCGCCCTATTTCGTGGAGTACGGCGGGTATGCCGGTAACCACGGCGGCGTTCTGAAAGCCGTTCCGTCCAACCCGGAGGATTTCTCGCTCGACCTTGGCGCGTTGGAAAAGGCCATCGGCCCCAAGACACGCGCCCTGATCATCAACACGCCCAACAACCCCACCGGGCAGATATATTCCAGGGAATCGCTCGTCGCGCTTTCCGCGCTTCTCTTGCGCAAAAGCGAGGAAAACAAGCGGCCCGTCTTCCTGCTCATCGATGAGCCTTACCGGTTTCTCGCCTTCGAAGGCGACGGAGTCCCCGGCGTTCTGCCGCTCTATCCCTATGCGATCCTGGCGAGCTCCTTTTCCAAGAACCTTTCCCTAGCCGGCGAACGCGTCGGCTACATAGC
>JAJBSY010000376.1 GCA_020861205.1 Deltaproteobacteria bacterium
CCCCGTCCAGATCATAAATACGCAGATCGTGAACCTGCAGTCCGTGGGTCAGGGAAGCCACGGTCTGGTCCAGCATCACGTACTGGGCGTTCTGCTTTAAATTCTGGCGGCCGTAGGCCGCGACAACCGGAATGCTGAACCGCACGAAAATCTGCTGGTTCAGATGCTCCGCCAGAATACCCGCGAAATTGCGCTGCTTGGTGAGCAGCGTATCGCGCGCGCGGTTGCCGACGATGACCGCCAAGAGCACGGAAAAGATAAGAATAAGCACCAGCAGCACCCAGGCGAGATACCGGGCGATGCCCAGCCTTACCGTATCCTCCTGCCCGGCCAGCGCCGGGTTCCGGAATTCGTTGCCGTGAGCGGCGGCATCCGGCGGCTGGCGCGTTTCTTCCTCCGTCCTGGAGCGGTTAAAAAGCATCAACCGCCCCTTTGCGGTTCAGGAAGGCGTCAAGCGCGGTATTTTCCTCCGGATAGCCCGGAGCGCCGAGTTTGGCGTTGGCAAGGCGCTTGCCCAGTTCCACGGCGGGCTGGTCGATGGGGTTGATGTCCAGCAGCCAGCCGGTGAGCACGGTTGCCAGTTCCAGCAGCCCCATGAACGTTCCGGCCGAGCGCTCGTCGGACGCGGCAAAAACGAACTCCGCGAGGGGAACGTTGTGACCGGCCAGGGCCATGCGGGTGCCCAGCCCTTCGGCCTCAAGAAGGTCGCCGAACCGGCGCCCCTTGAGCCAGGCCCATTTCTCCGGCACGTCGTTACCGAAGGCCGGTCCCTTGTCCAAAGAGGGGCAATGCACGAAAAGGCACCCTTTGTCGCGCGGGCCGTCCAGGAACATCTGGTTCACGGAGTGCTGGTCCGTCACCCCGACCGCAGGAAAGGGCATGGACCCTTTGCCTTCCTTGCCCAGGCTTTCGGCCCAGAGCTGCGCGAACCACGAGCCGAGGCAGGACCAGAGCGGGATATAGGAGAAAAATATGAGCTGCGAGTAGCCCTTGTCCATGAGCATACGGTTCCAGAGGGCGAGCTTCCACGCCGGATGCGCGGCCAGGGTGTTCATGTCCTTGAGGAGCGGCGCGAAAACCGAAGACGCGCCGTCGAGCAGCGCGCGCCAGTTCACGCCCAAAAACGCGGCGGGCAGCATGCCCACGGCGGAAAACACGGAATAGCGGCCGCCGAGATAATCGGGCACGGGCAGGCTGGCAATGCCCTCCCTGTCCGCCTCCTCGCGCAGGAACCCGGCCTTTTCGTCGGTCACCATGACGACCTGCTTTTTCCACCCTTCTCCCAGGGCCTTTTGCAGCCAGGCGCGGGCCAGGAAATACTGGGCAAGCGTCTCGATGGTGCCGCCGGACTTGGAAATGACCACCAGGGCCGTTTCCTTGGGAGGAAGCGTGTCGAAAAGGGCGGTCACGGTATCCGCGTCAACGTTGTCCGCGATCCACAGCCAGGGTCCGGCATGGTCCGGCCTGTCCTGGCCGGGAGCGAAGGCCTTTTGCAACGCCCGCGCGCCGAGGGCGGAACCGCCGATGCCGAGCACCAGCATGTGTTTGCATCCGGCGAGTTTTTCCAGAACGGACGGAATCTCTTTTTCCAACGCGCCCCTGAAGGGCATGGTCATAAAGGGCAATATGCCCCGGCCTGTCTCGTCTTGCAGCCGTTCGGCGAGTGATGCGGCGCGCGCCGCGAAAGGCGATGATTCCAGGGAAAGCCCCTGCATACGCCCCGTGAAGGCATTGCTCCAGTTAAGGATATGGGATTGCGTGACCATGGGACCTCCTGAACCGTATTTTTCCGTATCACTTCCGTGGGTATACCCCGGTTTTCGCCAAATACGCAACGACCGGCGATGTATAAACGAAAACCGCCGGACCGGATTCGCTTCCGGGCCGGCGGTGATCTCGCGGACTGTCCCGCTATTTATAAAGAAATTTGCCGATCCGCTCCAGGGCCTGGGCCAGCATCTCGTCGGAAACCGCGTAGGACATGCGCACGCAGTTGTCGTCGCCGAAAGGTTTGCCGGGTACGAGCGCGACCCCGGCCTTTTCAAGCACCTGTTCGCAAAAAGCCATGGAGTCCGGCATGGAGGCCGTATAGAGGCCGTGCACGTCCGGGAAAATATAAAACGCACCGTCGGGCTTGGGGCAATAAACGCCCTTCCAGGACCCGATAATGTCGAGCGCCAGGTCGCGGCGGCGCTGAAAGGCGGCCCGCATGGCCTTCACGGCGTCCATGCCCCCGGTATACGCGGCGAGTGCCGCTTTCTGGGCGATGGAGCAGATGTTGGACGTGGTCTGGCTCTGCAGCTTGGACATGGCCTTGGAAAGTTCAAGGCCGGCCATGACGTGCCCGACCCGCCAGCCGGTCATGGCGTACGTCTTGCTCACCCCGCCGCAGATGACGAAATTGTCGGGGTATTTTTCCCACCAGGTGCTGAACGTGCCGTGCTTGGCCGGGGCGTAAACGAGCTGGTCGTAAATTTCGTCCGCGATGAGAATGATCTTGTTGTCCACCGCCCATTGCGCGATGGCATCGGCTTCCGCCTGGGAATAGCACGCCCCGGAAGGGTTGGAAGGCGAATTGACGACCAGCGCCTTGGTCTTGGCGGTTCTGCTCTTGTCGAGTTGCTCCAGGGTCACCTTGAACCCGGCTTCGGCGGGAGCCGGGACGATGACCGGCTTGCCGTCGGCGAGTTGCACCATGTCGGGATAGCTCACCCAGTACGGAGCCGGAATGATGACTTCGTCGCCCGGATCGAGCAGGCAGATAAACACGTTGTACAAGCCCTGTTTACCGCCGTTGGTCATGGTGATATTCTCGGCCTTCGCCGCCGTCACGCCGTACGTGTCCTTGAAATACCCGGCGACGGCCGCGCGCAGCTCGACAATACCCGTTTCCGCCGTGTAGCGGGTAAAGTGCTCGTCAATGGCCTTCTTGGCGGCTTCGCCGATATAGTCGGGGGTCGGGAAATCGGGTTCCCCCACGGTCAGACTGAGAACGTCATGACCGGCCGCTTTGAGGTCGCGGGCCTTGGCCGACATGGCGAGCGTGGCCGACGGGGCAAGAGTATTGATACGGCGGGAAAGATTCATGATGTACTCCATATTGGGATTAAATATAGCACCTGAAACAAGGTGGTGCCTCATTGTGACTTCAGACAAGGAAGGCGATTTTTCCGCGCGGAGCTAAGTGTATCAAGAGATACATAGGCTTCGCGCGGCATGAGCCTGACGACGTATCAAGCACTTTGAGACACTACCTGAAACAAGCGTTTCACGCATAGCATGAAGCCAACCGCCTGTAAATCGTCTCTTGATGGGAAAAAAATGACCGCACCGCTCCTGCCCTTTCCCGGCGTCTGCCGCAAAGCGATCTTCCTTCGGCGCTTCAAGCGGTTCTTTGTGGAATGCCGGGACGGCGACACAGTATTTCTGGCCCACACCAACAATTCCGGGGGCATGTTGGGGCTTACCCGGCCGGGCCTGCCCGCGCTGCTCTCCCCGGCCGCCAATCCGGATCGAAAACTTCCGTATACCCTGGAGTGCATCGGCCTTCCGGGGACGGGCGCAGAGAACCCGGCCTGGGTCGGGG
This sequence comes from Deltaproteobacteria bacterium, assembly GCA_020861205.1. Classification (GTDB taxonomy): domain Bacteria; phylum Desulfobacterota; class Desulfovibrionia; order Desulfovibrionales; family Desulfovibrionaceae; genus FLUQ01. The sequence continues at coordinate 3,587 of JAJBSY010000376.1, forward strand.
TCAATACCCTCACCCCGAACCGGCTCCTGCGCGCGGCGTTTTATGCCGGGCTTCTCCCCTGGGCAAAGGGGTATACGCATTTTCAGCCGGAAGCCACGCGCGGGACCAGCCGCCTGGACGCCCGCCTCACCGGCCCCGGCCTCCCTCCCCTTTGGGTCGAGTGCAAAAACGTAACCCTGGTGGAAGAT
>JAJBSY010000350.1 GCA_020861205.1 Deltaproteobacteria bacterium
GGGTGGAACTCACCGGGTCGGTTACCGGGTTCGGGGCGATCGAGTTCGCCACCACGGACATGGGAAAAGCCCTGGAAGGCGTTTCGCGCGTCATCATCACGGCCCCGGCCTTCGCCCATGCGGCGATAGCTCGGCAATGCGCCCCGTTTTTGCGCGAAGGGCAGCTTGTCTATCTGCATCCGGGGTCCACGCTCGGCGCGCTCGAGTTTCTGGTGGGCATCCGGAACGCCGGGTGCGCTTGCGACGTCGTCGTTTCCGAGATGAATACCCTGGTATACGCCTGCCGGGCCGATGAGCCCGGTCGGGTGCGGATCTTCGGCGTCAAGCGGGAGGTGATGGTCGGAACCATCCCGTCCGCCAGGACCGGCGAAGCGGTGGCGGCCGTCCGGGCGTGTTACCCGCAGATGTATGCCGGCGAAAACGCCCTTGAGAGCAGCCTGGCCAACGCCAACGCGGTCATGCATCCGGCCCCCTCCATCCTCAACACGGCCCTTATCGAGTCCGGCAAAGACTGGTGCTATTACACGGACGGTTTCCCGGAAACCATCGGGAGGTTCGTCGAAGGGCTGGACGCTGAACGCGTCGCCGTTGCCGAGGCTTACGGGGCGCTGGCGTACACCATGCTGGATTGGTACAAAAATGCATACGGCGTCAGTGCCCGCACTCTGGGCGAGGCCGCCCGCGCCAATCCTTCCTATGCGGGCATCCAGGGCCAGAAAAGCCTGAAAACCCGGTATCTGCTGGAGGATATCCCCTTCGGGCTGGTTCCCATGACAGAGCTTGCGCGGTTGAAAAATATTCCGGTCCGCCACATGGAAACCGTCGTGGCCATGGGCGGGCTGCTGCTCGGCCCGGACGCGCTCGTTGAGGGGAGAACCTTGCGCAACCTCGGGTTTTCCGGCGCGACGGCGGACGAGATCCTGAAATTCATCGTTACCGGGCGGTAACGGAATCGGCCCGCGGGTACTGCCCGCGGCCAGCCCGTTTGCCGGTTTGCGCCGCCGGTACGGCGCTTGCGAACGTTGGCGGTGTTGCCCGGGCAACGACTGTGCACCGCCGCTCCAGGCGCCGCCTCCCCCAAAAAACGCGCCGCCATTCATGATGCAAGGAACGGGATGAGTGTCGCGCTCATCCCGTTCCTTTTGTGCAAATGTGACATCCCCTTGGGTCTTTCTTCTGCCGGAACAGTCCCATCCCTTCCGCAGTCGTCGCCGGGAGCAACCCCGTTGTTTTCGGGAATGCATTGCATAATGATATGGCAAATTTTTTTTCATTAAAATTTTTTTGGCAAAAAATATTGCATCAGGATTATAATTACGGTAGACGGGACGGAAGGAATCCGCTGATGCCGACGGCGCAACGCGTCGGAGCTTGTCCCGGGCCCCAATCGAAAACCGATGAGGTTTTTTCATGCACAACGAAAGAACGCCGTTGACCGAACGGCTTGCCATGCACGGGGATATGTTCACCGCCAGCGACGCGGTAATCGCGGACTACCTGCTGAGCAACTATCCGAAATCCCTGTTGCAGAATGCTTCCGAGGTTGCCGAGGCGCTCGAGTTCAACAACGCCACCGTGACCAGGTTTTTCATGAAACTCGGATACGCGAGCGCCAAGGAGGCGATGGCCGACTTCAAGGCGGAACTTGAATTCATCATCGACGCCCCGATAAACCGCTACGGGGAGCGGCCGCTTTCTCCCGACGGGCATGGCGCGGAAATCGCCGAGCTGTTGCAGATCGAGCAGGAGAATATCGCGACCACGCTCACGGGTCTGGATGTCGCCGCGATGAAAGAGGTAGCCCGGCTTTTCGGCGAGAAGGACCGCAAAGTTTTCATCGTCGGGACGCGCAAGGAATATTCCATCGCCTACTATCTCTATATCCAGCTCTTAACCTTGAGGGAAAACGTGTCCATCCTCCGGGAGCACAGCATCAGCAACTTCATTTCCGGCATCGACGAGAGCTCCGTCTGCGTGGTGATGGACTTCAGGCGGTATGCCAAGCTTAACCGGCAGATCGCCACGTATGCCAAGAATCTCGGCGCGAAGCTGGTCGCCATTTCGGACTCGCGTTTCTGCGGCACGGCGCTCATCGCGGACCACCAGTTTACCGTCGCATCCAAGAGCACGACCATGTTCGACTCCTACACGGCTGCGGCGTCCCTGATAAACGCCCTCATGCTGTATACCATCGCGCAGAACGGCGAGGTCTTCAAGGAACGGTTGACCAAGATCGAGTCCATTTACAAAGAGTTCGATGTCTTCAGTTCAATGAAATAGACTCGGCCGTTGCGGCGGATGCCTAAGTCCGGCGGCGACCGTGCGAACCCTTTACGTCCGGAGGTTGTATGCTGCGAACCAAGCTCTTTCGTACCACGCTGGCGTTGGCGGCCGTGCTGGCCCTCGCCTGTGCCTTGCCCGGCGGCGCGTCGGCCGCAAAAGTCCTCAAGTATTCCGACCACGATCCTTCCGGCGGTCTTCGCACGAAGTTCTACAAGGAAGTTTTCCTGGCGGAAATCGAGAAGCAGACCGAGGGGCGGATCAAAATTCAGGATTTCTGGGGCGGCGCGCTGCTTTCCGCTCCCGAGGCCCTCCAGGGCATCGGTGACGGCGTTGCCGACATGGGCATGGTCTACGCCGACTTCAACCCCAAACAGCTCCTCCTGCACCAGGGGTTCAAGGTTTTCCCCACCGGCCCGGGCGATTAAGGCATCCTCATGAAATTTTACCGGGACGTCTATACCCAGGTGCCGGAGTTCGCGGATGAACTGAAAAAATTCAACCAGAAACTCGTGTATATTTCCCCCAGCCTTCCCACGGCCTTCATCAGCAACAAACCGTTCGATTCCCTGGAACAGTTGAAGGGCGGCAAATGGCGCGCCAGCAGCCGCTGGCATCTGTTGTTTCTGAAAAACGCGGGCGCGACCGCCGTTTCCATCCCCTGGGGCGAAATGTACATGTCCCTGCAGACCGGGGCGGTTGACGGCTGCATGTCCAACTATGACGGGCTGCACATGACCAAACAGGACGAGGTGGCTCCCAATATCCTCGTTGCCAGGGAGCTGTGGTTCGCAACCCCCTTCATGGTGACCATCAACCTCGATGTCTGGAACAGCCTGTCAAAAGCGGACCAGGAAGGTATTGAAAAGGCCGCGGCCATCGCCCTGGAAAAATACGAGCAAGCGTACGCCGACGGCGTTACCGGCATTTTTGACGCCGAGAAAAAGGCCGGGTTGAACCCGCGGTACCTTGACATCGAGGCGGTGAGCCGATGGGCGGAAACCTGCGCCTCGGCCAAGGCCGACCAGCAGTGGCTGGAGGATTTGAAATCGGCCCGGATCGTGAACGCCGAAAGCATCGTCGCCCGCCTGAGCGCGTTACATGCCAAAGCCATCGAGGAAGACCGGAAGATAACCATGTCCAAAAACTGAGTCCGCAGCGGGAGTTCCGCTACCCGGAACTCCCGCCGGGAGCGGCGGCAAGCCGTCACCCGGCGTGAAGGAGGATAGAGTGAGAAAGCTGCTTTCCCAAGCGAACCGTTTCTTCTCGATGCTGTGCGGCTGGCTCATGTTGCTCCTCATGATCCTTCTGGTTTGGGATTTTATGGGGAGGGGCCTGCCCGGAACCGTCGCGCAGATGGGAGAATTTTTGAACAGCGCCTATCTGAAGGAGCTTTCCGAGGCGGCCTGGCTGCATCCGAGCTCCATCCTCGCGGACCTTTCGGTCTTCATCATGATCGCCGGGGTCTACCTCGGCCTGGCCCTGTGCGAGGA
>JAJBSY010000313.1 GCA_020861205.1 Deltaproteobacteria bacterium
CCGCCGGCTTTTGCACCCCGCGATGCGCGGCGTATTCACCGTTTCTCTGGATATGTATCCCTCCCCGGGGGGGCCGGGGGGGCTGGGCATGTTCCTGCCGCCCTGGGCCAGCGACGGCGGCCTGGACGCCCTGGTTGAACGGTTGCAAGACGGGGCCGTCCGCAAACGGCTCAAGATGGAGATGACGGAACCCGGCCTGCTTCCCGGCTACCAGAGCTACGTCCGCGACCTCGGGCCCAAGTGCTTCGACCATGTCGTCATCTGCGAATGCCAGCGGCCCGAAAACAAACAATACGCGGGCAAGAGCATCAACCAGGCGAAACCCGACGGAATGGATCCGTTCGACTTTATTTTCGATCTCCTCGTCAGCGAACGCGGCGACCTGCCCGTGGTCATCCCCGACGTCATCGATCTCGATGATACCTATTTGCAGATGGTTTTCCGGCATCCCTGCACGGTCTTCGGTTCCGACGGATACGCCCTGGCGACCTACGGCGTGCTCAGCGAAGGCAACCCCCACCCCAGAAGCTCCGGCGCGTTCCCGAGGGTTCTGGGCAATTACGTCCGGGAACGGCGACTGTTCACCTGGCACGAAGCCATCCGGAAGATGACGAGCCTTCCCGCGGAGCATCTCGGCATGACGGATCGCGGCGTCCTCGCCGAGGGGATGGTGGCCGACATCATGATTTTCGATCCCATGACGATCATCGACCGTTCAACCATGGAAGACCCGCACCGGTACCCGGACGGTATGCAGTACGTCATGACCAACGGCGTCCTGGTCGTGGCCGGGGGCGAACATACCGGCGCCCTGCCCGGCGGCGTTCTGCGGAAAAAATGGTAGATTCCGGGCGCGGGTCTGCCGGGGCGAAGTTGGCAAATTTGGTAGTGAGACGAATTTGGCGTTATCCTTTTACCAGGAGTATTACTGTGAAAAAACTGCGTTATGCCGTATTGGCAATGGCCGTCACCCTGCTGATGAACTCGGCGGCGATGGCGAAGGTTTCGTGGGATATGCCGCTGCCGTGGCCCCCGGAAAACGTGCACACCCAGAACGCGCAGATTTTCGCGGACGAGGTGAAAAAAGCGACCAAGGGCGAAGTCGAAATCAAGCTGCACCCGGGCGGGGCCCTCGGCTACAAAGGCCCGGAAATGCTGTCCGTCATCCGTGACGGCCTCGCCCCGATCGGCCAGATGCTGACCTCCCAGCTGGTTGGCGAGGAAAAATTTTTCGGCATCGAAGCCATCGCCTACCTGGCTCCCAGCCTCGATTCCCTCGCCATGCTGCAGAAGTTCAGCCGTCCCGAATATGAACGGCTCGCGAAGAAACATAACCAAAAACTGCTGTACCACGCTCCCTGGCCCGGCCAGCAGGTGTTCACAAAGAAAGAAATCACGGCTATCGAGGACCTGAAAAACCTGAAAATCCGTACCGTGGACAAGAACAGTTCGGACTTTTTCGACAACCTGGGCGCGACCGCCGTGCAAATGCCGTGGGGCGAAGTCATACCCGCGCTCGCCTCCGGCGCCATTGACGGCGTTTCCACTTCAAGCGCTTCCGCCGTTGACGGCAAGTTCTGGGAATTCATCGGGTTCGGCAGCAAGTTTAACTGGCACAGCGCCGGCGATATCGTGACCGTCAACCTGGATGCCTGGAACAAGCTGAGCCCGGAACTGCGCGAAATCATTGAAACGAAAGCCAAGGAACTCGAGCCCTTGTTCTGGAAGCGGGTGAAGGAAAGCGACCTGAAGAGCGAGGCCACCCTGATCGAAAAGGGTATGAAAATCACCACCCCCGGCCCCGAGTTGAAGGCCGAGCTGCTCAAGAGAGCCCAGCCGGTATGGGAAAACTATATGAAAACTTCCCCGGAAGCCAGGCGCGTTGTGGAGGATTACAAGCTGCTTATGGGCATTCAATAGCGAACGGCGTATACGGGGGAGGGGGTTCCCGCCCCCGTATACCAGCCTGGTCGGCGCCCGCGTTTCGTTGTTACCGGCGTCGGGACGACGGGTTGCTGGTTATTTGACGTCCCGGATTTGACAGGATAGTGTCCGCACACCAGGGGGTAAGGTGTTTTCCCGTACGCGGCTCACGCGGCATCGGGGAACGGCGCCACAGGAGGCTCGCTGCCTATGCTCGACCAATTTGATCCCGGCAGTCCGCTGAAGGATCGCGTGTACGAAACGCTGAAATCGGAAATTATCATGGGCGGCTTCAAGGCCGGCCAGCAGTTGAACATCGTGGACTTGGCGACGCGCATGGGGATCAGCGGCGCTCCGGTTCGCGAAGCGCTCAGCATGTTGCACCAGAACGGCTTCGTCGTGCTCACGCCCCGGAAGAAGGCGATTGTGGCGGAGGTTTCCGCCGCCGATTACGGGATCATGATGGAGCTTCGCCAGATGCTGGAACCCTACGCCGCGAAAATTTCGGTCGGGCGCATCCCGGCCGAGCAGCTCGCCGCCATGCGGGTCCAACTGGAATACGTGCTGCGGCATCCCGACGACATGCGGGCCTATATCGAGAGCGACATGTCGCTGCACCGCCTGATGAGCGCGTATTGCGGCTCGCACATCCTGTGCGACCTTCTCAAGACCATCAAGGAGCATTCCCTGCGTATCCGTTACTGCGTGGAGGAAATGGCCGGCGAGTCGAAAAAGGCCGGTTTCGTCGTGACGGTCACCGGGGAGCACCTGGACATCCTGGAGGCGTGGGAACGCGGCGACGCGGACGACGTGTACGAAAAAGCCGCGCTGCACCTGAAAAACTACATCCGGCGTTCCAACACCGGTGGCATTCTCGAGCAGTTTCTGCAAAACCGGCAAGCACTTGCCGGAAAAGACGAAACACCCACGGGTGACGCATAGCGGGAAAGATGGGTTCAGCCCCTGCAACGGGCGGCATTAAGACCCGGGATGACTCCAGGGTCTTTTTTTTCGGCCGGGGGAGGAAGGCTCGCCTTTCCGGTGCAACCCGTTACAGCGGCTTACCAGTCGTGAAAGATAACAAAGGCCGCGCCGACGATCATGGCGAAGCCGAGCACGTAATTCCATTTCAGGGGTTCGCCCAGGTACAGAACGGAGAACGCCATGAAGACCGTCAGGGAGAGGACTTCCTGGATGGTCTTGAGTTCCGCGGCGCTAAAATAGCCGAACCCGAAACGGTTGGCCGGCACCTGGAGACAGTATTCGAAAAAAGCGATCCCCCAGCTTATCAGGATCACCGCCCACAGGGAGGCGGAAGGAAATTTCAGGTGCCCGTACCATGCGACCGTCATGAAAACATTGGAGCACAGTAAAAGCCCGATCGTCAGCACCGGGACGGGGATGGATGGGTTCATGAACAGCTGCATTGGTCGCCTCGCTCCGCGCGATTTCTTTTAGAGCGGTTTCGCTTCGAGATTGTCGCTTCACGGCGGGTGGATCTCGTCTACGCTAATTCCGGGGCCTTGTCGCACTTCGTTTCGCAAGGCCGGAGCATTCTCGCGGAGTATCGCTACAATGCCCCAGGGTGCACGGCCGCGCCTTGCGGAAAACCTTACGCCGTCCATATAGAAAAACAGTATGAAACACAATGGGGTTGTTCGCCGGCGCGCGGTTGCATTTTCATGCGGAAATCTTTTTCCATCAGGGGACCATCGGCCGATTGACGCAGCCGGTGATTTTTTTGCCGCAAAACTGGCGTTGGGCTCGTGCGGTTCACGCAAGCGTTTTGGCTATTTTTCCAATGTTCAGGCTCCTTGCCATGGCGTCGAATATGGCCGTATACGC
>JAJBSY010000454.1 GCA_020861205.1 Deltaproteobacteria bacterium
ACATGATCCTACCGCTGCTGAACGAGACATAGCGTGACTGGTCGTAATCGACGCAATCCAACGTCGTTGTCACGTTTACCGCCCAATACGCTTCTTTGTCATAAATCAGGGGAAGGATCTCGGCGTTACCGGCCAGCAACGGGGAAAGTATATCCAACACCTTTTTATTGCATACAAATAACGGCAGCGAATCAAAGTAGGGTACGTCGCCCAGCGGCAGAGCCTTGCCGCTTGTGCTCTTGTTTCCCATCTTTTTAACTCTCAAAGGAGTCCAGGAATCCTTTTTCGGGCGTCCGTCAAATGATTGCTTCACGGGAAGCGGAATTTTTTCAGAGGCGGTCAGCCAATCATAGGCGTCCGACGTAAATTGCATCTTGTAAATTTTCACGCTATCCCTCGCGCACTCTTTGAGCATAACGCGCAACACCACGGACGTTCGTCACAGCGGACCTCCCACGGTGACGGCTTCTTCCGCCCTGGCCCAGAGAGCCAGGTCGTTTTCCAGTTCGCGGCCGGGCTGCACGGTATAGGCGGGCGAAAGTTCCAGGCGGCACCAGAAGTCATCCTCCCGCAGGTGCACGTGCAGGGGCGCCGTTCCCTTGTGCTGCTCGAGCAGGGCCTTCAGTTCGGCCAGGCGCGAAGGTGTGACATCGGCCGGCCGCAGGCTGATGCAGACCGGTTCTCGGCAATCGGCGCAGGCTTGTTCCAAGGGGACGACAGCGGAGCCGAGCAGCTTGATTTCCCGGACGGCCTCCTCCTCGTCGTCGTCCTGGCGGGAGTCCTCGGCCCGCTCGCTGGGGCGGCATTCAAGGCAGAGAGGGATGTCGCTGTTGAGCAGATCCCGGCAGGCGGCGTAGGCTTCCGGGAAGAAGGTGCATTCCCCGGACGCCGTCAGATCCTCAACCTGGCAAAAGGCCATGCGGTCGCCTTTCTTGGTGATGTATTCCTTGACCCCGGTTACGAGCACGGCGGTCTTGACGCTGCCCGCGCCGGAAAGATCACGGCATTCCTCGAGCGGGGTGAGGCCCAGGCGGACCATTTCCTTCCGGAACGGCTGCAGCGGATGGCTGGTGAGAAAAAAGCCCAGCGCTTCCTTTTCGAACCGCATCTTTTCGTCGTCGCGCCATTCTTCCATGCGATCTTCCTCGCAGGTAAACCCGATACCCGGCGCCATGACTTCGGGTTCGGCCCCGGCGAGGGAAAAAAGCGACATCTGGTTGGAGTCTTTTTCCTTCTGCCGTTTCTGGGCCCGGGCGACAACCAGATCCAGGGAAGCGAACATGGAGGCGCGCGTGCAGCCGAGGCAGTCGCAGGCGCCGCCCTTGATCAGGTTTTCCAGAACGCGCTTGGTGACTTTGCGCAGGCTCACGCGGGAGCAAAGATCCAGGAGCGAGGCGAAGGGGCCGCCTTCCTCGCGGGCCGCGATAACCTCGCGTATGGCTTCGTCGCCGACGTTCTTGACGCCGCCGAGCCCGAAGACGATGCGGCCGTCGCGCACGATGAATTCGCGGCGGCTCTCCTGCACGGAGGGACGGTCGACCGGGATGTCCATGTCCTTGCAGGCGGCTATGTATTTGAGGAGCTTGTCCTGGTTGCCCATTTCGGAGGTGAGCAGGGCGGCCATGAACTCGTGTTTGTAATGCGTCTTGAGGTACGCCGTGTGGTAGGATATCAGGGCGTAGGCGGCGGAGTGCGACTTGTTGAAACCGTACTTCGCGAACTGTTCCATCAAGTCGAAAATCTCGTTGGCCTTTTTTTCGGAAACGTTGTTCCCTTTGGCCCCTTCGATGAACTTTCCCCGTTCCTTGGCCATGGCCACCGGGTCTTTCTTGCCCATGGCCCGGCGGAGCAGATCCGCGCCGCCAAGGGTGTACTTGCCCACGATCTGGGCGATCTGCATGACCTGTTCCTGGTAGACGATGACCCCGTAGGTGTCCTTCAGGCAGTTCTCCAGTTCCGGGAGGGGGTAGGTGACGGCGATTTCCCCGTGCTTGCGCTTGATGAATTCGTCCACCATGTTGGCTTCGAGGGGGCCGGGCCTGTACAGGGCGAGCATGGCGATGATGTCTTCGAACACCGTGGGCCTGAGCTGGCGCAGGTACTGGCGCATACCGGAGCTTTCCACCTGGAAGATGCCGTCCGTGTCGCCGCTCGCATACAGTTTGTAGGTGTCGGGATCGTCAAGCGGCAGGGTGTCCAGGTCCGGAGGGGTTTTCCCCTGCTCGGCTATGGCGTCCAGGGTGTCATGAATGAGGGTCATGGTCTTGAGGCCCAAAAAGTCGAATTTGACCAGCCCGACCTTCTCCACGACCTTCATGTCGTACTGGGTCACGGTTTCGTCCCGTTTCCCCTTGTAGAGCGGCAGGTATTCGATCATGGGCGTGTCGGAGATGACCACACCGGCCGCATGGGTGGACGCGTGGCGGGAAAGCCCTTCCAGCCTTTTGGAGATGTCGATCAGCTTGGTGGTCACCGGGTCGGAATCATAGAGCTTCTTGAGGTCCGGTTCCACCTCGAGGGCCTTGGATATGGTCATGTCCAGGGCGCCGGGAATGAGTTTGGCGATGCGGTCGGTATCCTGGAAGGACAGGCCCAGGGCGCGGCCCACGTCCCGCACCACCGCCTTGGCCTTCATTTTTCCGAAGGTCGTGATCTGGGCCACGGAATCCTCGCCGTACTTTTCGCCCACATACTTGATGACCTCGTGACGCTTGCGTTCGCAAAAGTCCACGTCGATATCGGGCATACTGATACGCTCGATGTTCAAAAACCGTTCGAACAGCAAGTTGTACGGGATGGGATCGAGGTTTGTGATCCGGATGGCCCAGGCCACCAGGGATCCGGCGGCGGACCCGCGCCCCGGCCCCACCGGGATGCCGTGGTCCTTGGCCCAGTTGATGAAGTCCTGCACGATCAAAAAATAGCCGGGGAACTGCATTTCGCAGATGACGGACAGTTCCCGTTCCAGCCGTTCCCAGTATAGCGCTTCATCGACCTGGTAGGGTATTTTCGCGAGCCGCTGTTTGAGGCCCTCCCGGGCCAGGCGGCAAAATTCCTCTTCCGGAGAGACGTTTTCCGGAAGCTGGTAGACCGGAAAGTGGTAGCTCTTCAGGTCGAAATTATAGTCCTCGCACATTTCGAACGCGATGCGGGCGGTGTTGGCCAGCGCCTCGGGCACGTGGGCGAAGGGTTTTTCCATCTCCTCGACGCTTTTGTAGAAGAGCTCCTTGGTTTCGAAGCGCATCCGGCCGGGGTCGTCCACCTTGGCCTGGGTTTGGATGCAGAGCAGGATGTCGTGGGCTTCCACGTCGGTCTTGTCCAGATAATGGCAGTCGTTGGTGGCGACCAGGGGAACGGCGCAGGTTTCGGCCAGGTCCAGAATTTTTTCGTTGACCGTTTCCTGTTCCTTCAGGCCGTTGGATTGAAGTTCCAGAAAAAACCGTTCGGGGAAGATGTCGTGATACTCCCGGACGAGCGAGGCCGCGTCATCCATGCTGCCCCTCAGGATGGCCTTGGGAATTTCACCGGCAAGGCAGGCGGAAAGGGCGATGATGCCCTCGGCGTGCTCGCGGAGCATGGCCTTGTCCACCCGGGGGCGGTGGTAGAAGCCGTACAGGGCGCTTTTACTGACCAGCTTGGTCAGGTTATGATAGCCCGTCAGGTTCTGCGCGAGCAAAACAAGATGGTGGCGGGTGCGGGCGAGCGGGCTGGTGCTGTCCGTATGGTCGTGGCAGACGTACACCTCGCAGCCGATGATCGG
>JAJBSY010000122.1 GCA_020861205.1 Deltaproteobacteria bacterium
GTATATCGGTAACCCGATCGCCGGATTCGCGGATGCTGGAATCCAGTTGCTGCCTGTCGCCGGGCGGCAGACTGGATGGCGCGCCGAGCGCGTCGGCCGACAGCGAAACGGACATCAGTACGATAAATGCCCCAATATACGCGTAGTTACGTGTTTTCGTGAAGTTCATCATCGGCCTCCTGTGGTCACGCAAGGTTTTCGGTTTTGGGCGGGGGCGCCAGCCGGGTTGCCAAGGCGTCCGCTTTGGCGCGGTTGGTAAGGTCGGGAAGCCCCGAAAACATGACCAACCCGTAAATGTTGGCGATGGGAATCCATGCCCAGAGGAGCTTTGAACCCGAGTAGCCTTTCCTCACGGCTTTCCGCGCCGCAAGCAGGCTTACTGTCAACATCGCCGCCACAAAGGAAAAAAAGCCGGGTTCCGTTATCGATAAAAGGTTGTGTACAGCTTCAAACATGGCGTACCTTCCGTTCGAGTGATGGGTAACCATACCCGGAAAGCGGGGGGCGCTCGCAAGAGTTCTAAGCGTAATCTACATGATAAAAAAGCGGCTTGAATATTGCGGGAATGTTCTTCTTGACGAAATTCCTTTGGGGGCATAGCGTTGCTAGAAAGCTGGGGGAGCTGGCGAAACATTGCCGGCTGAGAGTGGATGATAATCCAGACCCCTTGAACCTGAGGCAGGTAATGCTGACGCAGGAAAGCTCTTGATTATCATGAGTGATGTACTGCCGGACCCGCCGTAAGGCGGTTTTTTTTTGTGGAGGCGGCATGGGAGAAGCATTGGAGATAACGGTTAACGGGAAGCGGTTTCCGTATGAAGCCGGGATGACGTTGGCCTCGCTGATAGCTGGGCTTTCGCCTGCGCAGGGTTCCGTTGTCGCGGAGGTTAACGGGAACATCATTCCGCGCGAAGCCTTCGAGGGCACATTGCTGGACGTGGGCGACAGGATAGAAATCGTGCATTTTGTCGGAGGAGGTTGAGCCATGACAAACGATACGTTTTCGCTCGGCGGCAGGAACTTGGAGAGCCGCCTTTTTATCGGTACCGGGAAGTACGGCGCGGATTCCATGATTCCCGCCATCGCTGAAGCGTCCGGTGCGGAGGTCATCACCGTTGCCTTGCGCCGGGTTGATTTCGGCAACCCCAAGGGCAATGTCATGGCGCATATACCCAAACGGATGCAATTGTTGCCCAACACGTCAGGCGCGCGCAACGCCGACGAGGCCGTGCGCATAGCCCGCCTGGCGCGGGCCGCCGGGTGTGGCGACTGGATCAAAATCGAGGTTATCAGCGATAGCCGCCACCTGTTGCCGGACGGGTATGAAACGGCAAGGGCCACGGAAATTCTCGCCAAGGAAGGATTCGTCGTGCTCCCGTATATGAACCCTGATCTCTACGTCGCAAGGAGCCTGGTTTCGGCCGGTGCCGCCGCCGTCATGCCGTTGGGCGCGCCTATCGGAACCAACAGGGGGCTGGCGACACGCGAAATGATCGGTATTCTGATTGAAGAAATAGACCTGCCGGTTATCGTCGACGCGGGTATCGGCAAACCGTCCCAAGCGTGTGACGCCATGGAAATGGGCGCTGCCGCCTGCCTGGTCAACACGGCTATCGCAAGCGCGGACGACCCGGTGCTGATGGCCAAGGCCTTCGGCAAAGCAGTGGCCGCCGGCCGGGCCGCGTACCTCGCGGGGCTCGGCAGAGTGCTGGAAAAAGGCGCAGCCGCGTCCTCGCCGGAAGACGGGAAGCTCACCGGATTTTTGGAATAATCCCGTATGTATGGCCACGTGCCATATGCATGATGCCGTATGAACCGCTGAGCCGGGAACAGGTTTTTGGGGTAGCCCAAGGCTCGGGCGGGAATCCAAATGTGACGTCCTATGGGCGCCGGAGGCACTCTCATGAAAACACAAAAATACAGTCCCATGGAAGACGGGTTTTACCCGGAACTCGCGCGCGGGGCGGCGGTTTATGACGCGGTCGATCCCGACAGCGTAACCGAGGACGAGGTGCGCAGAAGCCTCGCGGCTGAGCGTGTCACCGAGCGGGACTATCTCATTCTGCTGTCGCCGGCCGCGGAAAAGTATCTGGAGCCGATGGCCCGGCGCGCCCGGGACGAAACCGTCCGGCACTTCGGCAAAACCGTCCAGTTGTTCACCCCGTTATATCTCGCGAATTTCTGCACCAACCGCTGCGTCTACTGCGGGTTTAATACGAACCGGCGAATCGCGCGGCAGATGCTGTCCCTGGAGGAAGTGGAGGCGGAGGCAAAGGCCATCGCCGCGACGGGTTTGCGGAAAATTCTCGCCCTGACCGGGGACGCTCCGGCAAAAACGGGGGCGCAATACCTGGCCTCCTGCCTCGAGGTTCTCGCCCGCTATTTTCCGTCGGTGAGCATCGAAGTGCCTTCCATGACGGTGGAGGAATACGCCCTTGCGGTAGCGGCGGGCGCGGACGGCATGACGATGTTTCAGGAAACCTACAATGAAGTTCTCTATGAAAAGCTTCATCCCGCCGGTCCCAAGCGGGATTTCGGTTTCCGCCTGGACGCGCCGCAACGCGCGATCATGGGGGGAATGCGCAGCGTGAACTTGGGCGCGCTTTTGGGCCTGGATCACTGGCGGCGCGACATGTTTTACACCGGGTTGCACGCCGCGTTCCTGCAGGAACAGTACCCCGAGCAGGAGGTCAGCGTCTCGCTGCCCAGGATGCGGCCCTGCGGCGAAAAACCTACCACCAGAGAAGAACGTGAGTTTGAACCCACGCCGGTTTCGGACAAGCATTTCGTTCAGGCGCTTCTGGCGTTCCGTTGCTTCATGCCGCAGGCGGGCATAACGCTTTCCACCCGCGAACCGGCGCACTTGCGCGACAAGCTCATTCCACTTGGAATCACGAAGGTTTCCGCCGGGGTATCCACATCGGTCGGCGGTCATGTGGCGGCGGAAGACACCGAAGACCGGGAGCCGCAGTTCGATATCTCGGATCCGCGTTCCGTGGATGAAATGGTCGCCGCCCTCGAAGGCATGGGTTATCAGCCGGTATTCACGGATTGGGTCCTGCCCGGCAAGGGCGAGGAATCACTGACGGCCGGGGTTGTCCGGGCGCTTGGGCAAGACGTCGTTGGCAGCGCGTCGGCAGGGGCTCGCGCCTGATGACCACGCTCGCGAGGGGGCTTGGCCGGTACTTTTCCAGCGCCGCGCTGGATGCGCTCCGCGCGGCGCGCGTGGGTATCATAGGGGCGGGCGGCCTCGGGTCCAACGTCGCCATGTTGTTGGCCCGCAGCGGGATACGGCGGATGACCATCGCCGATCCCGATATCGTGGACGCCTCCAACCTTAACCGCCAAGCCTATTTCCCCGATGACGTGGGGCGCCCGAAAGTTCAGGCTCTCGCCCGTGCCCTGCTGACCCTGGAACCGGCCATGCGGCTTGCCGTGCATGAGTTGGCGGTAACAACAGCCAACGCGCGGACCTTGTTCGAGGACTGTCCGCTGATAGTTGAAGCGGTGGACCGTGCCGAGACCAAAGCAGAACTGTATGCGCTGTTCGCGCCGGAAAAAGAGCTTTACGTCACCGCATCCGGCATGGCCGGGTTCGGCGGCTGCATGGTCAGCCGCAGGCCGCGGCCGAACGTGGCGGCCGTCGGCGATTTCGCCAGCGCCGTTGACCGTTGCCGCCCGCCCCTGGCGCCGCGCGTCATGCAGGCTGCCGCCATGCAGGCGGATGCAGTGCTGGAGCATATTTTATCCCCTCTAACCG
>JAJBSY010000140.1 GCA_020861205.1 Deltaproteobacteria bacterium
CTCGATTCGCTCGGCGGTCCGCCCATGCCTTCCCCCGGCGCCGGAATGGGGCAGGAAGCCCCCATCCCCCTCGAGCAGGATTATCCCGAACGGGAAGAGGCGGCTGAAACCTTCGAGGAAGAGGAACAGGGGTATTGGAATTTTCTGCAGAACCTCGGCACGATCGACCGCCGGTTCGTCTACAACGACCCCGTCTTCCCCCTGGGCCCCAATTGCGGACGCGACCCGAAGAATCCCACCCGCATCATCGCCCTTGCCAACGGTTACGGCTTCTACCACCAAGGGCTTATCACGGTTAAAAAACTGCTGAACGTCCGCCAGGACGTCAATTTTCACACCGGCAACATTACCTTTGTCGGCGACATCGTCGTGCACGGCGACGTGTATCCCGGCTTCTCCCTGACCGGAAGCGGCATCCTGGTCAAGGGCAGGGTGGACGGGGGCGCCATCAAGGCGCGCGGCAACGTCGTCGCCGAATCGGGCGTCAAGGGCTCTCCGGACGCCCGCATCCGCGCCGGACTGACCACGCGGATCGCCAGTTGCGAACGGGCGACCGTCATTACGCCCGGCAACCTTGTCGTTGACGGCAACGTCCTGCACAGCGAGCTGTTCGTGGGCGGTTCCCTTGTCATCAAGGGCAGGCTCCAGGGCGGCAGCGCGCATGTGGGCGGTCTCGTCTACATCAAGGAGCAGCTCGGCAACATCCAGGGCGCGCCGACCCAGATAGCGCTCGGGTACGCCCCCCTTGCGTATCTGCGGCTGCAGGAACTCAAGGCCATGGAACTGAAGCAGGAGCAAACGCTGGCGAACCTGGCCAAGTTGGCGCACAAGGGGCCTCAATTCGCCGCGGACGTAGCGCCCGGCCAGGAACTGGCCACCCGGAAGCTTGAAATTATTGAGCGGATGCGCAAGGACGGATGGAGAAAATTCACGACGGACATGCACACGATACGCAACGCGCGGGTCATCGTGCCCGGCACGGCTTACCCGGGCGTGGAAATTACCATCGGCCGCGCGTACCATAAGATCATCGACGAACAACGGGATATATTCTACACGCTGCATGAGGAAGAAATCGTCCACGGGTTTCCGGCCACAACCAAGAACTGGACGCCGCTTTCCGCCGTCGAGGGAGACGACGGATAACATGGCGCCCGGTACCGATACCCTTACCGCCACGCCCGTTTATGACGGGGAAGCGGTTACGGACGTGCTCGTCTCCCGCGGCGGAAGAATGTCGCCGATGCTGGGCGCCGGCGGCAAAGCCCGCGAGCTTGCCGTCCTGAACGCCGCGGCCGGATCTGATGATGCGTTTTCGCCCGGGCGGCACCTGCCGGTGCTGATCGGCAGCGGCGTCGGGTTCCTGGCCGCCGCTCTCGCCGAACGCCTTGCCGCCGCTTGCGGCGCCGATTTCCCCCTTGCCGTGGTCGACAAGGAAACTGCCATCCTCGAAGCGAACGGCCTCCGCGACCGGCTCGCGAAATATCCCTCCATAGAGTGGATTACCGCCGAATCGACGGAAGCGGCCATTCGCGACCTCACGCGCTGGCAGGAGAAAAACGGGGGCAAACCGCTCTTCCCCTTCAGCCACCCTTTTTACATGCGGCTTGACAGAGCTTACTACGGCGCCGTCCGCGATGCCGCCAAGGCCAGCGCGCGGTTCAACCTGTGGGAAAAGGCCGCCTACCGGAAATTCGCGACCGGGGAACCGCGTCTGCTGCTGCTTATGAGCAAATATTTCCTGACGGGCGAACTCGTCTCCGCCTGCGAACGGCTCGGCATAGCCCATCGCCTGTTGCAGGTGCCCGACGGGGAGATGGGGCACGCGGAATTCGTGGAACAGCTCCTGGGCGCCGTGCTGGAATTCAAGCCCGATTGCATCGTGACCATCAACCACCTCGGGGTTGACCGCGAAGGCATCCTGATGAACCTTCTCGAACGGTTGCGTCTCCCCCTGGCCTCATGGTTCGTGGACAACCCCCACCTTGTGCTGTCCCACTATAACGATCTGGTCAATCCCTGGGCCGCCGTCTTCACCTGGGACGCGGACAATATCGTTTCGCTCAAGTCCCTGGGATTCGAGCATGTTTTCTATATGCCGCTCGGCACGGACGCCACCCGGTTCCATCCTCCCCGTAACGGCGAGGAACTGCCGCCCGGCCATCCCTGGCGGGCGGACGTGTCTTTCGTGGGCAATTCCATGCTCCACAAGGTCGAGGCGCGCCTTGAAAAACTGGATCTTCCGCCGGAACTCGCCGCGACCTACACAACCGTGGCCGCGCAATTCGCCGAGAGCGACATCCGTTCCGTCGAGGAATTCCTGTATGCGGACCATCCGGAGCTGGTTCCCTTTTACCGGGGTCTCGGCAACGCGGTATCCCAGCTTGACTACGAAGTGCTGCTGACGTGGGAATCCACGCTGCAATACCGGCTTTCCCGCGTCATGGCCATGATGCCATTCTCGCCTCTGATCGTCGGCGACGACGGGTGGCTCGAGCTTCTGGCGGAGGAAAAACGTCCCTGGCGGCGGCATCCGGAAATTACCTACTACACGGACCTGCCCCGGTTTTATCCCGGCTCTTCGATCAACTTCAACTGCACCAGCAAGCAGATGAAAGGAGCGGTCAACCAGCGGGTGTTCGATGTTCCCGCCACCGGTTCCTTCTGCCTGACGGACTGGCGCGAGCAGATAGAAAACCTGTTCGAACCGGGTAAGGAAGTCATCTGCTACCATTCACCCGAGGAAGCGGAAGAGTTGATACGCCGCTACCTCGCGGCCCCTGGGGAACGCGAGGCCGTCATCCGGGCCGCGCGGCGGCGGGTTCTTGAGGAACACACGTATGAAAAACGCATCCTGGATCTTGTCGGAACAATGCGCCGGACGTTCGGCTAAGGAGCGGGCCGCGCTTTCTCCGGCCCTTTTCCCGGCCGCGCGAATACGGCGGCTTGCCGCAGGTTTTTTGCTGTGTTTTCTTGCCGCGACAACACTTTGGTTGCCGTTGCCGGCCCACGCGGCCCAAGCCGCCGCCCGCCCCGTTCCCGCCACGGCGGTGCCGTCGCATGAACAACAGGAATTCCTCAAGGCCCTGATCAAGGGCGCGCGCGAGGAGGTCAGCCGCAGGCCGTGGTATAAAAGCGCCTACTATTCCGGCGGCGGCATACCGCCCGCCGACGAAGGAGTCTGCACGGACCTCGTCTGGCGCGCCTTGAAGGTTGCCGGCTATGACCTTAAAAAGAACATGGATGCCGATATCCGGAACAACAAGGCCGCGTATCCCCGCGTCGGCAAACCGGACCCTAACATCGACTTTCGCCGGGTTCCGAACCAGACGGCCTTTTTTCGCCGCCATGCCCAAAAGCTCACGACGCGCATAGACGCCGGAAGTATCGCCGCCTGGCAGCCCGGGGATATCGCGGTCTTCGCCAATCCCGACCATATCGCCATCCTCTCGGACAAACGCAACGCGGAGGGGTTCCCCCTGCTCCTGCACAACCAGGGCCCCTTCGCGACGGAAGGGGATGATTTCATGGCATGGTACGCGCGGGGAATCGTCGCGCACTTCAGGTTCATCCCCTGACCGAATCGCTGCCGCCTGATGGAAACGGCCGCGGGTTTTACCCGCAGCCGTTTCCATTCGAGGCGAAAGGCACTCCGTTCCGTATCCGGGAAAAACCGCGCCGCCAGCCGTCAAAATCAAGGCGGCAAAAATTTCCCCTTCCAGGCGGACCGGCCCGGTAAATAAATCCGTCTCAATTTAAT
>JAJBSY010000049.1 GCA_020861205.1 Deltaproteobacteria bacterium
ATGCTGATCGTTATGACCCCGAAAATAAGCGGGAGCGAATCCTTGACCCGCGCGGGCAGCCACCCGCCGAACACCATCCCCGCGATGCCCCCGACCGCCAGGGAGGCGCTGTCCACAACCGGTCCAATCATGCGATGATCCTTTGATTTTCCGTTCCGCCAGGAAGACGAAACACGTATCCAGCGTGGCTTCAAACATGCGGGCGGGCGCAAGTCAAGCGAAAAAAGACGGGACCGGTTCTCCGCATCCTGTTCAAAGCGTCCCTCTTTCTCGCGCAAAAACAAAAACCGCTCTTTCGAGCGGTTTTTGTTTTGTATGGAATACGCGGGGGCCGCCTGGCCGCGCGCGTCCCTATTTCGCAAGATAGGCGTCGACCAGACGCACAAGAATTTCAGCCATGTGAAGCAGATCGTCTTCCTCGAAATCGAAGTGATCGTTATGGTGCCCGGCTGTTCTGTTGGTGCCGACCTGGATATAGGTGCCGAGCCCGCCGTTCTGTTGGACCACGGTCATCATGTGCGAATAGTCTTCGCTCGCGCCGAAATCTTTTTCCTCCATGATGTTGGTAAACGCGGGCATGGTTTCGGCCAGCTTTTTGACCACGGCGATCATTTCCGGGCTGCTTTCCCCGCTCTTGGTTCCGCCCATGACCTCGACCGCATACGTACACCCCCACATCTCCACCGCCGCCTTGATGATGCGGGCGGCTTCGGCTGTCATGTAGTCGTCGAGCTCGCTGGTCATGCCCCGCGTTTCCAGAGCCATGAACGCGTTGGGCGGAATGACGTTCCGTCCCTGACCGCCCTCGAGCCGCCCCACGGTGATGCGGGTTGTGCCCTCCCCGTGCCGGGCGATGGCGTGCAGGTTGGTCGTGGCCGCGCAGGCCGCGAGCAACGCGTTGCGTCCCTCTTGCGGGGCCGCGCCCGCATGGGCGGATTTGCCGTTTATGCGCACGTCCCACTTGGTGGTTGCCAGAAACCCGCGCGCGCCGCAGACGATGTCGCCCTTTTTAGCCGCCTGGAAACCGATATGCGCGCCGACGATCAGGTCCACGTCTTTGCAGCATCCGGCGGCGACCATCGGCCCGGCGCCGCGCACGCCTTCCTCGGCGGGCTGGAAAATGAGCCGGATGGACCCCTTGAGCCTGTCCTTCATACCCGCGAGTATCTCCGCGACCGCCAACCCGACCGCCACGTGCCCGTCATGGCCGCAGGCATGCATCGCCCCCCTGTTGACGGAGGAAAACCCTTCCTTGAAGGGTTTATGCTCGGGCAGCTCGCACTCAACGGCATCGTTCGAATCCAGGTCGAACCGCAAGGCGAACTTGGGGCCGGGCCCGCCGCCGCATTCCATATCGGCCCACATGCCGGTAAGGCCGCCGTCCATCAGGGCGACAAGAGAGGGATCCGCCCCCTGCTCAATGGCCCGTTCCTGGTGTTTTTGCAACGTTTCGGGCGACGGAACACCCATCATGTCTTTTTTGCTGACCGCGTCCTTGCCCATGGTGACGGTGTAACCGAGTTCCTTCAGGCGCTTGGCCACGATGGACGCGGTGCGGAACTCCGTCCAGGCGGCTTCGGCGTGTTTGTGCAGGTCGCGCCGCATAAGATAAATAAACGGGGCCAACGCCTCTACTTTTTCATGGATCGCATCGCTCATGCTGCCTCCGGGTCTGGGTGCGAAAAATGCCGGCGCGGCCGGGGCCGCGCCGGAAAGCGTATTACAGGATGCCGGTCATCCCAGCATCAGCATACAAACCGTTACCGCGATAATCATGCCGGGAGCCTGGCGCTTGGCGATTTCAAGCGGGTTGACGCCGGCGAGCCCGGCGCACACGATGGCGGCGCCCGCAAGCGGCGACATGGTACGGCCGAGGCAACCGCCGAGCGTGGCAAGGCTGCCCATCTGCATAATGCCCATGCCGAACTGTTCCGCGTGCGGGGTCACAGCGCCGTTAAAGGCCAGCGTCGCGGCGTCGCCGGAACCGGTAATGATGGCCAGGAAGAACGGCCCGTAAGCCGCGGCATACTTGGCCATGTCGGTGGAGTTCTTCAGAGCCGCGATAAGGGAGTCTACCAGCCCGACGGCCTGCATCCCGGCGACGAACACGCCGGCGGCGATGATGATGCCCATGACGGAACCGTACGAGTCCCCCATCCCCTTGAAAAATTCCTTCGTGACCACCGTCGGATTCGAACGGGTGGCGGCAAGCCCCAGGAACACGCCGATCAGCATGGCTGTCGGCACGGACATGGACTTGAACCAGGGGATGTACGTCAGCAAGGCCTTGCCCCATTCCGGAGCGGCTTTGCCGCTGATATACGCGCTGAAGGCAAGCAGAACCACCGGGATCATCGGGATGACGGCGAACAGCACTCTGGGCTTTTCCAGTTCCGCCACCTTGTGCGCTTCGTCCGGCACGTACCCGGAAGTCTCCCTGCGCAAAGTGGCTACAACGGCCAGGCTTGCCGCGCCGATCAGCACTGCGACCACCGACGCGTACCAGTGCGTGCCGATGACCGCCATGACGTTGTTGTCCTTCATCAGCTCGGTCGCGATATACGCGTTGTGCGTCAAGCCCGGGGAGAGCATGCTGCCGAACGTGCCGCCCATGACGGCCGCTCCCGCGACGGCGGGATGCACGCCCAGCGACATCATGAGCGGAATCATGATGGCGCCCACGGCGGCGGAGACTCCGGCGGCGGAGGAAAGGGCCACGTTGATGATCGCCGTGACGATCACAACGCCCGGCACGATGACCACGCGGACGTTCGAGAGCGCGCCCACCATCAAATTGACCAGGTGCGCGTCGCACTTGGTCAGCTTCATGACGTACGCGAAGCCCATGACGGAAAGAATAGTCTTGATGAGCCCGGCGTTGGTCATGGATTTTTCAAACGCCGCGAAAGCGTTCATGGGCTGGATGGAGAGGAAGCACAGCAGGAAGCCCGCGGCGATCAGCACGAGGCGGGTTTCCTTTTGTTTCACGAGAGCGACGATGACGCCGATAATGACGACGACGCCCACCCATACCATGATGGTGGACGTGAGGTCCGGAGCGACCCCCATTAGGTTCAATATCCACTGCAACATACCAG
The DNA here is from genome assembly GCA_020861205.1 of Deltaproteobacteria bacterium. Classification (GTDB taxonomy): domain Bacteria; phylum Desulfobacterota; class Desulfovibrionia; order Desulfovibrionales; family Desulfovibrionaceae; genus FLUQ01. The sequence continues at coordinate 3,099 of JAJBSY010000049.1, forward strand.
CCTCCTTGCTTAGATGGCGAAAATGCTCTTCGTATCCGGGGTGTTAAGGAAAACATGCTATAGACTATATTCTTATACCCATACATTATTTTTGTTTTTTTCGTCAATTGTTCCTGTGTGCGGACACTTTTTTCCCCAATGCCGGAACGTGCGAAAAACGCCTGCGCCCCGGCGCTTTTGCAACTTTTCCGAGGCCAACCGGCGCCCCTGTCCCGGATGTAATTACGTCTCCAATTTACCCGGATGCGGCGCGGCGGCATTCAGGACGCCCGGAACCCGGCCGCAAGCCTTTTTCCCCCGTCCCGCGCGGACCGCGAGGAACACCCATTGCCCTGGCGGGTTGAAACATGTATGGTCTTACGGACGATGACGTGTCGCGTCACGCCGCCCCCAAGGCACTCCGCACAAAAGAAAATGATAACGGAGCGTTATCAAGGATGTTACCCCATATGACCGGCAAACCCAGCGATTCCCGTTTCGCCAAGACGGGACGCTTTTTTTCGATTCTCCGGCAATTTCCCGGCCGCTTCCGGATCGCGCCGGCCGTCGTTCTCCTTCTCCTCGTCCTGCCGTTCTCGGCGGCCGCGCAACGGGGAGCCGGCATAAGCTATCTTGCGGACGACACGGCGGCGCTGACGATCGAATCCGTTTCCT